>JAAZNT010000306.1 GCA_012798145.1 Thermoanaerobaculaceae bacterium
AACGCCATCGTCGCTCTTCTTTTGAACTTTGTTCTTATTCTTGGAGTTATGGCGACTTTTGGAATGACCCTTACCGTTCCCGGCATAGCGGGTATTATTCTCACACTCGGTATGGCTGTTGACGCCAATGTTCTTGTCTATGAGAGAATAAGAGACGAATTAAACGAAAAGAAAACTGTCATAACAGCAATAGCCAATGGTTTTGGCAAAGCGTTTATAACAATTCTTGACTCAAACTTGACCACAATAATTTCTGGACTTTTCCTATTCCAGTTTGGAACGGGACCAATTAAAGGCTTTGCAGTAACTCTTATCGTAGGTCTTCTGGCTTCAATGTTTACTTCTGTATTTGTTTCAAGATGGCTCTATGATCTCGTAACTTATATAAGAAGCAAAGGCGGAAAAGTTCCAGTTACAACACTTTCAATTGGCTCAACCACATCTTTGAGAAATCTTAACATCCCATGGCTAAATTATCAATTCTTCTTTATTGCTATTTCTATTATTTTAATAGCGATTGGTATGTACAGCGTTGCAACCAAAGGACTTAATTGGGGAATTGACTTTAGGGGAGGTCAGGAAGTTGAAGTCAAGTTCGCTAATAATGTAGAGCCAAGAGCAATAGAGTCAGAATTAAGAAAGAAACTCCCGTATCCTCTTACAGTTGTAAGATATGGCGATGCCCAAGAAAACGAACTGCTTGTTAGAATTGAAGCTCGCGACGAAAAAGGCGCTCTTCTTTCAGAAGAAGCCCTCGCAAAAACGCTTGACGGGGTGAGAGAGGTTCTTGCTGATGATTCAGTCAAAAATGGGGTTAAGGAAGGCAAAATTGATCTCAACAACACAACTTCGGCAACGATTTCTGAACTTCTTTCGCAAGCAATAACTTCAGGAGAATTAGGCGGCTCACTTGACCAGTGCAAAAACATTGCAGATTCAATAATGGAAGTTAAGAAAAACAACAAGGGAATAATAAAAGATTTCTCTCAACTGAAAGATAGCAATCTTGTCAATGACAACATAATTTCATTGTTGCAAAAGAAGACGATCATAGGAAATTTCTCTATCTTGAGAATTGATACAGTAGGCCCGACAATCGGAAAAGAACTCAAAGACAAATCAAAACTCCTTGTTTTCTGGTCGCTCCTTGCGAACCTTGTCTATGCCTGGTTCAGATTTAAGTTAAGATTCGGAGTGGGCGCTCTTGTTGCATTGATCCACGATGCTATTATATCAATAGGCTTTATGTCTCTCTTTGGAGTGGAAGTTAATATTCCTGCAATCGCCGCTCTTTTAACTCTGCTCGGTTATTCAATTAACGACACAATAGTCGTTTTTGACAGAGTAAGAGAGCATATGAAAAATCAAAGAAGAGACGAAGACAAAGAGTTGTTTGACAGGTCAATCAATGAAGTTTTCTCAAGAACATTGGTCACTTCGTTCCTCACTTTTGTTGTTGTGGCAGCAATGTTGATTTACGGCGGCGAGGCGATTCACTCTTTCGCTTTTGTAATGACTTGGGGAATCGTAGTAGGAACATATTCCTCTATTTTCATCGCCTCTCCAATAGTTTTGTGGTGGAATAAACTTGGCATAGAAAAACTCTTTTCAAAGAAGAGGAGATAGACCTTGTTTTTAATCCCTTCTTTGAGTTATTCTCAACTCTAAGAGGGCGCAATGGCAGAAACGCTTTTTCAGGGAGAAGAAAAACCATATTTTATTTCCTTTTCGTCTCCGAAGGGAGGGGTTGGAACGACCCTCCTTTCTGTCAATTTTGCCATTCAACTTGCAAAAAAAGGCAACAATGTTCTTCTCGTTGACCTTGCTTTAAACAAAGCTTCAACCCATTTGTTTCTTGGAATGAACCTTCCGGAGAAAAATTTCTCAATTCTCACCTCATCAAAGGGAACGGAATTAAAAAACTGTATATCTTCAACCCCCGTTTCAAACCTTTCTTTAATCGCAGGGATGCCAGAATCGCTTGATCTTGCGAATATCCCTTACCTTTTGAAGCAAAAAATTTTAACTGATTTGAAAAACCTGCCATACGAATACATAATTATGGATTGCGGTTCAGGAACTTCAAATGACAGTCTTGATTTTACTCTTTCATCAGATTTCATAGTTTTTACGGTTTCTCCAAACCCTCTTACAATAGAGCCGTTTTATAGATATCTCAGAGCGCTTTTGCATAGACTTCTCATGCTTTCCTTCAACAAGAAAAAATATCAGGCGTTAAAAAACAAAATTGATCCCTTCTCTCCGCTAAAAGGGCTTTTTGAACTTGAAGAAACAACTGAATCTGACATAAATGATATAGAAAAAGCGTTATCTGAGAAGAAAATGGGGTTTGTTTTCACAAAAGCCACCGAAAAAGATCTTCGGTTAGGTTCCCAAATTGAAAGCATAATAAAAAAGTTTTTTAAAATTGAAGTCCCGTTTTTAGGGAACATAGATTGGGATTCAATTGCGGAACAGGCGCTTCTATCTTTAGAGCCAATATCAAAAAATTATCCAATTTGTCAATACAGTCTTTCAGTAGAAAAAATTGTGAATAAGATAACCAAGATGCAGGAAGAGCCAATAAAACAAGTTGAAATCAGACCAAAGAAAAAAGATTTTATTACCGCTTACGAAATCCTTGAAATATCACCAAACGCTCATCCCAAAGAGATTCAGGCTGCTTATCAGAAAAAACTTGAAATTTATTCAGACAACTCGTTTGCAACCATTGGCTTGATGACAAAAGAAGAAAAGGAAAAAGAGAGAGACTCGCTTGAGCAAAATTACAAACTATTGATCAACAGCCAAAGCAGACAAAAATATGACGAGGAATTAATTTCAAAGAATTTTATAAAAGAAGAGGAAAGAATCTCAGATTACAAGGATATTCAGGAACAGCCCCGAATTTTCCAAGAAATTCAAGAAGCTATCTCTGAACCAGAAAATAATGGCGAAGAAAAAAGCGAAATTTCCGAAATAACCTATTATGACGGCGCAAGTTTAAGAAAAATAAGACAAGCAATGAAAATCTCTGTGGAAGAAATCGTTTCCGAAACAAACATAAGGTCTTGGTATATCCAATCAATAGAAGAGGAAAGGTATGACGCTCTTCCCGCAAGGATTTATCTGAAAGGTTTTCTTAAACAGATAGCAATGTATCTTAAAATATCTCCCGAAAAAGTCCTGAGAGATTACCTTGAAAGGTACGACTCTTGGGCGTCAAAAAAAGGCGACTGATTTATTCTTTCTTAAAATCCAAAGAAGCAGAGTTGACACAATACCTTAATCCAGTGGGCTGAGGACCATCGTTAAAAATGTGTCCTAAGTGGGCGCCGCATTTCTTGCAGTAAATTTCTGTTCTCGTCATATTGTTAGAAGTGTCAATCCTCTTGCCAATTTCTCCTATAGCATCAAAAAAACTTGGCCATCCGCTTTTTGAGTCATATTTGCTTTTTGAGGAAAATAGCGGTGTTTCGCAAATTGCACAATAGTAAATCCCATTTTCAAAGTTTTTGTAATATTTCCCGCTAAAAGGCGGCTCTGTTTCTTTGAGTTGGGTTACTCTATAAGTAAGGTCTTGTGAGTTTTCTGCTTTTTTGGCATTTGAAATTGCACAACCGCCTTTCTTGTTTTTTTCGTAGTATTTCTGGTGATATTCTTCCGCCCTGTAAAATGGTTTAGCCATTTCTATTGATGTTACAATTTTTCTTTTATATTTTCCCAATTTCTCAAGGTTTTCTTTTGATTTTATCGCTTTATCAAACTGTTCTTTAGTTGTGCAGAAAATGGCGGATCTGTATTGATAGCCAAAGTCAAATCCCTGTCTGTTTAAGCTTGTCGGGTCGTGAATAGACCAAAATTCTTCAAGCAATTGTTCATAAGATATTTTTTCGGGGTCAAACTTTATTCTAACTGCTTCCGCGTGTCCGGTATTTCCTCCGCAGACTTCTTTGTAGGTAGGATTAACAACGCTGCCTCCTGTATATCCAACTTCAGTTTCAACAACACCATTCAGATGCTGAAAATGAAATTCAACACCCCAAAAACATCCTGCAGCAAATATCGCAATTTCAAGCATAAATACCTCCTTTTACTTTAAACAATATTAAGGGCTTTTTTATTCTCCCTAAGAAGTGGTATATTATTCTTTGACCCTTTTTGGGGAAAAACATTTTTAGGAGGCATTATGAGCCTTAGAGAAAAGGTTTTTGAATTTTTTAAGAAGAAAGAAACTGTTTTGAGCGGCGGCGGAGCAAAGGCTGTGGAAAAGCAGATCTCTATGGGAAAACTTACCGCAAGAGATAGAATAACCAAATTGCTTGACCCCGGCTCTTTCCATGAATATGATATGTTCGTTGAACATAAATGCAAAGATTTTGGAATGGAAAACAAACAGCTTCCGGGAGACGGCGTCGTAACAGGCACAGGAACTATTTCTGGACACCCTGTCTGCATATATGCTCAAGATTTCACGGTTGCAGGAGGCTCGCTCGGCTATATGCACGCAAGAAAGATCACAAAGATTATGGACCATGCAATGAAACTTGGCGTTCCAATAATCGGAATAAACGATTCAGGAGGGGCGAGAATTCAGGAAGGGGTAAATTCGCTGGCAGGTTATGGAGAAATTTTCTACCGCAATACTCTTGCTTCGGGAGTAATCCCTCAAATATCAGTAATTCTTGGTCCCTGCGCGGGTGGGGCTGTCTACTCTCCAGCACTCACAGACTTTGTTTTTGTGGTTGATAAAATCTCCAAAATGTTCATAACGGGACCTGAAGTGATAAAAACTGTTTTGGGCGAAGAAATAAGTATGGAAGAACTTGGAGGAGCAAAAATACAATGTGAAATATCTGGCAACGCCCACTTCTTTGCCGAAAGTGAAGAGGAATGCTTCCAACAAATTAAAAAGCTTGTAACATTTATTCCTTGGAACAACAGGAAAAAAGCGGACACTTTTCCCCCGAAACCTCCCAAATTCCAATACGATATTGAAAAAATAATTCCCGAAAGCCCAAGAGAACCCTATGATATAAGAGATGTTATCAGGGCAGTGTCAGACGATTCAGACTTTTTTGAAATTTACGAAAGATGGGCTTCAAATCTTGTTATCGGCTTCTCAAGAGTCAGGGGAGAGACTGTCGGCATTGTCGCAAATCAGCCCTTTGTTCTTGCTGGAGTTCTTGATGTCGACTCTTCAGACAAAGCGGCAAGATTTATTAGATTCTGCGACGCCTTCAACATTCCTTTGATAACATTTGTTGACCTTCCGGGTTACCTTCCCGGCGTAGATCAGGAATACGCGGGAGTAATTAGGCACGGAGCAAAAGTCCTTTACGCTTACAGCGAAGCAGTCGTTCCCAAAATAACAATTATTTTAAGAAAAGCATACGGCGGAGGATATATTGCTATGTGTTCAAGGCATTTAGGTGCTGACTTTGTATTCGCCTGGCCCACTGCCGAAATCGCTGTTATGGGACCGGAAGGCGCCGCCAACATAATATTCAAGAAAGAAATAGAATCATCTTCAAATCCGGAAGAAACAAGAAAGGCAAAAGTCAAAGAATACACTGACAAATTTGCAAATCCTTACATAGCGGCTGCAAATGGATACATTGACGCAATAATTTCTCCAAGAGAAACGAGAGACTATCTTATTCACGCCCTTTCGGTCGCCTCTCGCAAAGTTGAAGAAAGGCCCCAAAAGAAACACGGGATACCGCCATTTTAAAATGAACGACGAATTCAAAGATCTTTTTGTTGACGGAAGCAATTACAAAACGAAACTCACCCGAAAGTTTGGCTTGAGGAAAATCAAGCCCGAAGTTGACGATCCCAAAATCATCAAAGCGTTTATACCCGGCTTAATTAAAGCAGTCTATGTAAAAGAGGGAGATTCAGTCAGAAGAGGAGACAAACTTCTTGTTCTTGAAGCGATGAAAATGGAAAATCAAATTCTGTCAGCAACAAAAGGAACAGTAAAAAAGATCAATGTCGAAGCTGGCAAAGTCGTCGTAAAAGGGGAAATACTCTTAGAAATTGAATAAATATTTTTTTTGGAATCATTATCGAATTAGCCATTTAAAAAAAGGAGGTTCTTATGTCTATTAGCCCTTACGATCCTAAAGCATATAAAAGTTTTGCGGAAAATCTAAAAAACTCACTGAAAGGAAGGAATATCGAACATCCTTCAATGGAAGAGTTAAGAAAAAAGGCGCTTAAAACCGCAAGGTTCACAAGTTTTGGCGCTCCCGTCTGGTATTCAAAAATTTCCTCAAGAATGGCTGCAAAGACTGTTTATCTTGGAAGCGGTCCAGAAATAGTCCTTCCGAAGCCTTCCAAAGTTCAACTTGAAATTGTTGAAAAAGCCCCCGCACAGTTAAACAAGGTTCTTGAACTTTTGAAAACGATGCCCTTTGTCCACATAAAAAGACAGATGGGAGACAACAGCGAATACAATCCCATCTGCAACATTTATGTTTGCGTAGCGGATCCAAAAAATTACCGCCTTGCATACGAATGGGCTATGACTATGGGCGATGTAAAAAAGAACAGGCCGGGACCTGAATTTACAATGATTCACATTCCCGAAGAACATCTTATGAGACTTCAAATCCTCACAATTCCCGAATACAACATCAATATCGCTCTTGGAACCGATTACACAGGTGAGTGCAAAAAAGGATTCTTAAGACAGGCGATGTATTCTGCGGATATGATGGGAATGCTCGGTCTTCACGCCGGAACTAAAATCGTCAACGCTCTTGATAAAAAAACGGGCAAACTTAAAAAATATGGCGTATTTATGTTCGGGCTCACAGCGACAGGGAAATCCACTTGGTCGTGCCACCAGCTCGGCTTAGACCCCAAAAAAGGAGAAGGCACTTTTGTCGCTCAGGACGACATCGTTTTCCTCAAAAAAGATGGAAGCGCTTACGGAAGCGAGCAAAACTACTATGTTAAAACGGATGTTGACAAGAATCTTCAGGAAGCAATGTATCACGCCCTAAGCCACAAAACTGCTCTTTTGGAAAATGTAATGATTGATTACAAGGGAAACATTGATTTTCTTGATGAAAGACTTGGAGAAAACGGAAGAGGAGTTCTTGACAGAAGACAACTTAAGGTCAAAAGAGGGGGAAAGTATGTTTCAATCTGCGCCGATTCAATAAACCTTCCCACTCTTGAAGAACTTGACGGACTTGTTTTTGCATTCATCACAAGAAGAAACACTATGATGCCCTTTGCCCAAAGACTAACCTGGCAACAAGGTGTTCTTGCTTATCTTTGGGGAGAATCAACCCACTCTTTTGCCACAGTTCCAGAAAAGGCGGGAGAGAGCGTCAGAATAGTCGGAATGGACGATTTCATAATCGGCAATCAGGGAAGAAAAATAAACGCTTTTTACGATATTGTAAAAGACCTTGTTGACAAATACCCCGGCAAGGTTCACTTCTTCCAATACAACACCGGAGGAATGGGAGAAATAATTGATATTGACCCTGCGACCGGTAAAAAGACCCTAAAAAGAAAGGCGATGCGCGTTCCGATAGACCTGATGGCTTCCCTGCAGAGAGGAGACCTGAGAGGAACCAACAGTTACAGAGAATGTGTGTTGAAAACCGAAGAAGTTTACGCCGTTGAAGGGAAAGAGCTTACCGAATGGAACCCCAAAAACTTCTATTCTGAAGAGGAAATTAGAAAATATGTCCTTGAACTTGTTGACGGCAGAAGAAAATTTACAGATGAAATCGCCTCCCAAGGTTTAAGGAAGGAGATAAGAGACCTTTCCCACAAAGAACTTGACAAAATTGAAGGAAAGGGAAAATAGGAAGAAAAAAGCGTTAAAAGTTATAAAGGACTAAAGGTTTGCAATCTTCCACTCTATAAGGTTTGTGACAAGAAGTTACAAAGAGACGAAGCGTTTTATCTTTTATAAGTAAATGTCGCTTCGCCTCCGTCGCCGTTCACAATTTTTATTTCAACGGGAACTCCCTTCGGAAATTTGGCTTTCAAGGCGCTTCCACCTTTCAAAACAATTTGAGAAGAACTTTTGAATTTGACATTTGTCCATGGATTTTCATCTCCACCAATATAAACCTTTAAGTCAGAGTGAAAATTACTTCCCGTCACTTTTAACCTGAATGGGTCTGAGAGTTTGGATACAGAAGAGATTGATGGGGGCTGAGTTTCAATGTGAAGCGAGTAATCCCTCTTCCCTCCGCAGTATGATGCGTCAACAACTGAGACTGTAAAATTATAGTCTCCACCTTTAGAAGGTGTTCCCGAAATAGTTCCACTCTCGCTTAAAGAGAGACCGTTGGGGAGATTTCCAGAAGAAATTGAAAATTTGTAAGGGGCACTCCCGCCTGAAGCAGTCAAAACGGCGCTGTAGGCTTCCCCGCTTCTCCCCGATGGAAGCGAGGAAGGAGAAATATCTATTGTGGGACAAGAGGGTGAGCAGAGGTCGGTTAAGAAAATAGCACTATCTGACAAATTGATATCCGTGTCAATCAAAGTGAAACTATAATTGGACTGGGAAAAATCATAGAAATCATTAATATTTACCGAAATATCCGTAGTTGTCATTGATTCAATAAATTTCTCATAATAACATATGAAATCAAAGGAACCATAGCCATTCAATTGACCGACAAAACCTTTATAATTGTTGTCTGACATTTCAGTATAACCAAGAACCAAAATTTCATCATTGTCTGTCTCATCTAAACAAACCATATCATCATATAAATTTCCCCCGAATCTTTTATTCCAAGTAACATTACAGTGAGCATCTGTCTTCAATAAAAAAATATCAAAATCGTTTTGGCCGCTTCCCGCAACATCAAGAACGCCACTCACTAAATATCCTCCATCTTCTCCTTTAACAATATAAGAAGGCAATAAAAAAGAGAATTTTGTGTTGTATCCTCTTTTCCAGATTATATTGAAATGGGCATCTAATTTAAGAATGGCAATTTGTCCACAATCTTTTTTTTCGGAAGAGCTTCCAACAAATACAACTCCATCATCTTCTTTAAAGAGTTTCGTTACCACAAAATATTGCCCCGATGTCATTTCTTTTGCCCACCAAATATTTCCTCCATCATCAATTTTAATGATCACTGAAGAATAAGGTTTAATAAAAGAAATTAAAAATCCCCCTTGCATATCTTCGCTAATACTTTCTGGAAAATCACTTCCTGAGACTGTGATTTCCTTTTCCCAAAGGATATTCCCGGTTTCATCAATCCTTAACAAGTAAAGCGGTCCCCCAATTTCATAATTTTGAAATGCAGCCAAGAGACCTCCATCTGTTGTGCCAATAATATCATAACAAATTGCTTCTTTGTCGCTTAAATACATTTTCTGCCAGATAATGTTTAGATTTTCATCCATCTTTAATATCCAAACCCCCCATTTCTCTTCTGAAAATGAATTAGAGAAACCCACGCAAAAGAAACCTTCATTATTGCTTTTTATTAGAAACTGACCCCCGTCGTTCTTGATCCCACCAGCACTTTTAGAAAAAAGAATCTCGCCATTTGCGTTCATTTTCATAATTGCCAGATCATCATTTTCAGAGCTTTTCCCTAATGTTCCTGTCAAAAGTAGTTCTCCATCTTTAAGTTTGAGAAAGTTACTACCAAGAGATTCCGTTTGCTTTATCCAAGTTTGGTAAGGATAAAGACATATGTTTAAACTAAAAAGAATAATTAGAAACACCTTCTTCATTTTTTCTCCTTCCTGATAAGAAGGGACGGACAATCCCGTCCCTTCTTATAATAAAAACATTGTTAT
>JAAZNT010000307.1 GCA_012798145.1 Thermoanaerobaculaceae bacterium
AGTTATTTAAAACATAAAAAGAGAAAGGCGCCATAATAATAGACTTTTTTAAAACTTCTTTGAAAGGTTCAACATTTTCTTCTTCAAATCCTGCAAAGAAAATTATTTGTGGAGTCTCTTTTTTGGAAAATATTTCTTCCAATTTTTTTTTGATTTCATCGGAAGAGAGTTGAAGACAGTTTAATGTTTCTACTTTTCCCCCATTTTTTTCAAAAGATTCACTAAAACATTTGGCTAATCTTTCTTCAAATTCAACTACCAAAACAAAATTTGAATGAAGAGAATATGCCGCTGCGTTGGACAAAAAATTTGTCTCCGAAACTATGTCTCCAGAAATAAAAAGGTTGTTTTCTCCTCCTTTAAAATATGGAAAAAGGAAAAAAAGAGGAATCGATTTATTCTTCGACAATTGAACCGCTTTTTTTATAATGCTTTCATTTGATGGACCAAGAAAAAGGGCTGAGAGATTTTTCTCTGCCACTTCATCCAATCCATTTTTGCAAATTGACAGTTTTATGTTATGCCCACCAATTCCGCCCTCTGAATTTATTGCATCTATTGCTAACTCAATCCCTTCTGCGTATTTTTCAAGCGCTTCTGAAGATTTTGAAAAAAGCGCTATTTCAATTACTGATGGCTGACAGGAAAGCAATAGAAGAGCGACAAGAAGGAAAATCTTTCTCATAACGGAGATTTTTTATAGGGAGATGGGTCAAAAGCATCTACAGAAATTTTCCTTTTCTTCATTTTGGAAAGGAAAAGTGGTAAAGCGGCTATTTTGAAAAACTTTCTTCTTAATTCGTAAAAATATTTTTTTATAGAAGGCGGTGAAAGCTCCACAGCATCATCTGGATTCACTATAAGCGAAACTTCTATGTTTGGCGCAAGCCCTATCGGTATATTGTTTTTCATACAAGATTCATACATATGTCGCATCACCAAAACCATATCTTCATATTTTGGCGTTGGGTAATCTTCAAGTTCAGCCCCGACAAGAGGTCTGAAAATGCAGACTGTGGGGAAACAGCCCGAAGCCGTAATATAATCAATCGCTTTAAAAGTGTCTTCTATCGGTTCTATTCCTGCTATTATTTCTCCGCTGTTTCTTCCTTTACCCATCTTCTTTGCAACATATTCCATAGCGTCAAAAAATGTTTTATGTCCAAACGCCTCAAACTTTCCCGGGCAATATTTTTTCAAGTATTCCGGGTTTTGAAACTCATAACAGAAAGAAAAATGGTCAACTCCAAGGTCAATAAGCCAATCATACTTCCATAAATCTTTTGAAGGAGTTACTTGAACCCCGACCAATAGTCCTACTCTCTCTTTGATAGCTTTAACATAAGGCGCGGCTGTTTCAAGCCCCCCTTTCTCCTGTTCTCCGGAATTAAAGTGGATGAATGTTATTCCCGATTCTTCTTTGGCAGCAATTGCAGTTTCAACAACATCATCCACCCTTTTTTCAAGGTCTTCGCTTTTCCCAACATTTACACCAGTAGTGCAGAATTTGCAGGCAGTTTTGGGTGTTGTCTTCCAGAAACTGCAAATGTCCCCGATGTAAACGCCAAGGTATGTTCCCTGCAAAACACCAACTCTTGACATCAATTTCCCGCTGGAAGTCTTTTTTTTGTACCATTCTGGAAGAGGAGGAATATCTATCACATACTTGAGATGAGGGTCTCTGTCGTCTGTAAGCGTGTACCTTCCGAACGCTTCCATTATTCTGAATGGAGAATTTTTAACAAACTCCTCATTTACAGGAACATTTATATATCTCTTTTTTCTATTGCCTAAGAGTATTATGTCAAGCCCGGAACCAAGCCCAGCCCTTGTTCTTGAGGAAACATAAGACTTTAAATCGGTTGAAGGGTCAAGTCTTACCCCTTTGCAGAAAAGTTCTATTTCAAGTTCCGCTTCGTTTCTCATTTTTACTTGTAAGTCAATAAGAAGTGAAAACTTGCCAGAGAACTTTCTTATACTGCAATGAGTTGTCCAAAGTCGGGAATCTCTTTTTTGAGTTCGCTGTAAACCCCGTTGTAAAGAGTGTAAGAAGCGGATGGACAACAGTGGCAAGCCCCTTTGAGTCTTACCTTCAAATTTGGCTCTTCAATTGCCACAATTTCAATGTCTCCTCCGTCCATCTGAAGAGCCGGACGAATTCTTTCGATCACCTCTTTGACTTTTTGTTCGAAACTTTTTTCTTCAGCCATAAATCCTCCAAAACTTTAAGTGGCGGGGGAAGCAAAAAAATTATTTTTTCACTTCCCCCTGATTTTGCCGCTAAATTTCCTCAACTGTTTCCAAAATATTTATATTTCTTTTCTTCAACTCCTTATCGAAAATATCGTAATTTTCATTGTAAATGCAGTCCTCAGGCGGAACACAACCTTTCTCCTTTATCAATCCCTTGCCGATCATTACAGCGCTTATGGCTGCAGGAAAGCCCGTAACTCTTCCCATAGATGATATTTTAACGCTCGGGTCGGGAGTGTCCCACATATGATGTTTTATGACAACTTTCTTCCCCTTCATCACTCCGTAAGTTGTGTTGTACATAACACACACATCGGTGTCGCCATCTTTAGCCCTTAATTTGGGCTCTATGCAGGCAAGGAGAACCTCTCTTGGGACAACCTTTTTGCCGTCAACTTCAACGGGATCAAGTCCGAGCATTCCGCACTCTTTTAAAGTATCGACACCTGCGTAATGTCCTCTCCATCTTATTGTTTTTTCCGCAAAATAGTTCAATTCAGGCCTCGTGTAAATGAAGCTCGGCATCCCGGGTGTAACTGCGCACTCAAGTTCTTCATTCAATCCAAACTTGTCAAAAACAAACTGCTCTCTGTCAATCAGGGCAGGAACTTCAACTTTTTTGCCGTCTTTCAAAATGAAGAGTTTGACATTGTATTCCCTCAAGACATGCGAAAAAGCCCAAGTGATCATATATTTTAAGGGTCTTCCCTCTGCGCTCTTTTTTGATGGAATTCCGCCGACCCTTGCGACAGCCCATTCCGCCTTGTCAAGTTTTCTAAGAGCCTGACCAACTGTAACATTGCTCAAGCCGGGGGCAAAACCAATTCCATCAAGAAAAGTCACGCCATTTTTCAGCGCTGTTTGGTGGATCCATTCCCCATACTCTTCAAGAGTCATTCCCTGAGGAAGAACAAGCCCTTCCAATTCATAAAGGTCAGGCCTTCTGTGGTATTCTTCAAGCATATCAACAATATTAAGCCCGTTCTCAACGCAGGCGGAAACAACAGCGTAACTTGTGTGCCTGTCGGGGAGGGTTGACACTCCGACATCGTAACCTTTCATAGCGTCAAAAAGGGCTTTTTTGTCGTCAGTATCAACAACATGAATCACCGTTTTCGGGCTGTTAAGCCATTTCTTGGCGTCCTCCAAAGCTTCTCTTCTTCTTCCAAGAAGCCCAACTTGTTCAACTTCATCGACTTTGCAGAGGTCGTAGGCCACGGCTCTTCCCATTTTTCCGTTTGCTCCGAAAACAAGAATCTTCATCTTAACCCCCTTTCTAAGTTAACAAAAGCGAAATTTGATTATTTCAAAAAGATTCAATGTTGTCAATTATTCTTAAACTCAATCAAAACTATTTCACTTGGCGTAAAAAGCCTCATCGGAGGGCCCC
>JAAZNT010000308.1 GCA_012798145.1 Thermoanaerobaculaceae bacterium
CATCAAGATCTTTAATTTTTGCTTCTACCACATCTCCTTTCTTGAAAAGTTCAGACGGGTGAGCGATCCTTTTCCAGGAGAGATCTGATATGTGAACCAAACCATCAACATCAGGAAGGACTTCAACGAACACTCCAAATTCTGTTATGTTTTTAACTGTTCCTTGAATGACATCGCCTTCTTCAAGATTTTCCTTTATGGTTTCCCAAGGATCTTCTTCTATCTGTTTAAGACCAAGTGAAATCCTCTTTGAATCTTTGTCTATTTGAAGAACGGCAACTTCAACTTCATCTCCAACATTGACAAGGCTTGAAGGATTTTTGATCTTTTTTGTCCAAGACATTTCGCTGACATGTATCATTCCTTCAACTCCCGGCTCAAGTTCAACAAAAGCGCCGTAGTTTGTCAGGGAGATCACTTTTCCCTTGACTCTGCTCCCCGGAGGATATTTTTCTTCAATGTTTTCCCAAGGCGATGGTTCAAGTTGTTTCAGCCCAAGTTGAAGTTTGTTGTTTTCTTCATCATAATCAAGGACGAGGACATCTATTTCATCTCCAACTTTAAAGAGTTCTGAAGGATGCGCGACTCTTTTCCATGACATATCGGTAACATGCAATAAACCGTCTATTCCGCCAAGGTCAACGAAAACGCCAAAATTGGTTATATTTTTAACTTTACCCTTAATTGGCTGTTTCGAATCTCTTGCAGCAAGAAGTTTTTCTCTATGCCCCGTCATCATCTCTTCAAGATATGCTTTTCTTGAAAGGACGATGTTTCCTCTTTTTCGGTTGACTTTTATAACTTTGAAGTCTGCTTCCTGCCCTCTTAAAGCCCTCAAGTTTCTGACTGGTTGGATATCAGCAAGAGAGCCGGGGAGAAAAGCTTTTACGCCTACATCAACTGCAAGTCCGCCTTTGACTCTGTCAAGTATGACTCCCTTAATAGGCCTGTTTTCTTTGAATGCTGCTTCAACATCTTCCCACGCCTTCATCTTTTGTGCTTTTACTTTTGAGAGAACAACATACCCGTTGGCGTCTTCCATCTTCTCAAGAAAAACCTCAATTTCATCGCCGGGCTTTACAGAGATTTCGCCTCTGGGTGTTGTGAATTCCTCAAGAGGGATTATCCCTTCGCTTTTAAGCCCAACATCAACGAGGACATCGGTTCCCGTTACTGCTACAACCTTTCCTCTTAAAAGCTGGTGTTCCATTGAATCCGCTGTGGGAACATCGACAAATTGAGACATATCAAATGGCTCTGAAGTGTCAATGTTGTCTGATGTCAAATCCATTGGCGGGATTAAAGAATGTTTTTTTTCGGACACATCCTTTGCGTCCTTTTTGTTGTCTGAATTCATTTAAGTGGTACCTCCTGTTTATCCTTAGATTTCCCTTTGGCTATGCCATAGGGTCTTCAAAAATATACTCCAATTTTATGTCAAAGTCAAATTTGATTAGAATCACCTTCTTTAATAGCTTTTGAAAATAGAAGTTTTGAGTTAGCAAAATTATGAAAATATATGTTGAGAAAGCATAAAAAATTAGCGGTTTTATATGAAATAAATTGAAAATTAACAGAGAACATTTCTGTTTTTGGCAAAGGGGACATTATCATATTGGCAAGACAAAAGGGGCAAAACCTATTGACAATAAGGATTTAATATAGTAAAATCTTTATTCACCTTTTTGAAAGGTGTAACTGTTTTTATTAAGGAGTTAATTATGTCTGAGACTTGTTTTGCCAAAAAAGGCGAAGTTGTTAGAAAATGGTATCTTGTGGATGCAGAAGGGCAAACGCTCGGCAGGCTTGCTTCTCAAATAGCAAGAGTTCTTATGGGAAAACACAAGCCGATTTTCACGCCCCATACAGAATGCGGAGATTTTGTGGTTGTTGTGAATGCTGAAAAAGTTTCACTTACCGGCAGAAAATGGGATGAGAAAATTTATAGACACCACACAATGTATCCCGGCGGGTTGAGAGAAATTGCGGCAAAAGACCTTCTTCAAAAAAATCCTACATCATTGATTGAAATGGCGGTAAGAGGAATGC
Organism: Thermoanaerobaculaceae bacterium; assembly: GCA_012798145.1. Classification (GTDB taxonomy): domain Bacteria; phylum Acidobacteriota; class UBA4820; order UBA4820; family UBA4820; genus UBA4820. The sequence goes on from JAAZNT010000308.1 coordinate 2,050, forward strand.
TGCCAAAAACAAAAATTGGAGACAGGCTTATAACCAAACTGAAGGTTTATTCAGGGCCAAAGCATCCCCACGATGCGCAGCAACCTGCGCCTTTCCCAATTCACGAAAGCAAGAGAGGAGTTAAGTAATGGAACAGAATATTATCAACTCAGGAACAGGAAAAAGAAAAACAGCGGTCGCAAGAGTTTTCTTGAAGAGCGGCAGCGGGACAATAACGATCAACAAAAGAAAATTTGAAGATTATTTCCCAAATCCTGTCCATAGAATGATTATAGAAACCCCTCTTGCAGTAACTCAGACAAAAGAAAAGTTTGACATAAGAGTAAATGTTCAGGGCGGAGGTTTGTCAGGTCAAGCGGGGGCAGTGAGACACGGAATTGCAAGAGCGCTTTTGACTTACGATCCCGAACTTAAAGGCAAACTTCGCGCACACGGACTTCTTACAAGAGACGCAAGAGAGGTTGAAAGGAAGAAGCCCGGACGCCCGAAAGCAAGAAAACGCTTCCAGTTCAGCAAGCGTTAATTTCTATGCTTAAAAGCGTCCTAAAGATAAACGCCTATTTTCCCGTCGTGTGAAAGAGCAGGCAAGGAAGCCACAGGGGCTTTCTCGGCGCGGTGCTGACTGCTTTACGGCGGCATAGCATAAGGAGGATTAATTGGCTACAATCAGTATGAAAGAACTTCTGGAAGCGGGAGTCCACTTCGGTCATGTGACAAGAAAGTGGAATCCAAAAATGAAAAGGTACATTTTTGGAGTGAGGAACGGGATCCACATTGTTGACCTTCAGCACACGCTGAGGGAGTACAAGAAAGCGGATCAGTTTATCTCAGATACGGTTATGGCAGGCGGAACCGTTCTTTTTGTTGGTACAAAAAGACAGGCTCAACCGGTAATTCAAGCTGCGGCAGAAAAGGTCAATATGCCCTATGTAATTGAGAGATGGGTTGGAGGAATGTTGACCAATTTTGGAACGATAAGAAGCAGGATTGAAAGACTCAAAGAACTTGACAGACTTGACACTGATCCAAAATTTGAAAATTTGACGAAAAAAGAAAAGCAGCTTTTGGTAAAAGAAAGAGAAAAACTTCAAACGATGTTTGGCGGAATAAGAGAAATGACTGAAATTCCATCGGCTTTGTTTGTTGTGGACATAAAAGAAGAGAAAAACTGCATCGCCGAAGCGAGAAAGCTTTCTATCCCTGTTGTCGCGATGGTTGACACAAACTGTGACCCGGACGCCGTTGATTTTCCAATACCGGGAAATGACGACGCAGTTAGATCAATTCAGCTTTTCACTTCAAAGATTGCAGAAGCAGTTCAGGAAGGGCTTGATATGAGAGAGTCCAAGAAGGTTGAAGAGACCGAAAAGGACGCCCTTACTGAAAGACTTGAATCGGAAGAAAAGAAATACAGAGAAAGTTTTGGCGAAGAAACAAAAAAGGCAGAGAACGCAACAGAAAACATCGTTTCTGAATAGGAGTTAAAAAATGGCAGAAATTACATCTAAATTGGTTCAGGAACTCAGGGAAAAAACCGGCGTCGGAATGATGGACTGCAAAAGGGCGCTGGAAGAATCAAAAGGGGATATGGAAGAGGCGATAAAACTCTTGAGAAAAAAGGGTATGGCGACTGCGGAAAAAAGAGCGGAAAAGAGCGCAAACGAAGGGCAGATCGCATCATTCATCTCTTCTGATATGAAAAAGGGCGTTATAGTTGAACTCAACTGCGAAACAGATTTTGTGGCAAAGACAGACGATTTCAAAAATCTTCTCAACGAAATAGGCAATAAACTTCTTGTCTCATCTGCAAAGAGTGTGGCAGATCTGTTGGAAGAAAATTCTATCGCTGATCCTTCGCAAAAAATCAAAGACAGGATTTTAGCCGTAATAGGAAGAATCGGCGAAAATATCCAGTTGAAAAGATTTGATAAACTTGAAGGGGATTATATCTCTACTTACATCCACGCTGGAGGCAAAGTGGGAGTAATTCTTTCTGCGAAAGTCGGTAGCGTCGATGAAAAAGTTAAAGAACTCTGCAAAGATTTGTGTATGCAGGTTGTAGCGGCCTCCCCAAGATTTGTTGCGCCCAAAGATGTCAGCAGTGAAGTGATTGAATCAGAAAAAGAAATTTACAGAGAACAGATTCTTGCACAGGGAAAGCCGGCAAATATTGTTGACAAAATTGTTGAAGGAAAAATGGGCAAATTCTTTGAAGAGGTTTGCCTTATTGAACAGCCATTTATTAAAGACCCTGCGATAAAAGTTTCTAAGCACATATCGTCAACAGTGAGCGAGCCCTTTGAGGTTTTGTCTTTCAAGAGGTTTCAGGTTGGAGAGAGTTCCTCAAAATAAGGCGATTGATGAATAAGAAGAAAGAGAGAAATTACAGAAGAATCTTGCTAAAAATTTCCGGAGAATCTCTTTCTGGTGAGGCGGGATACGGAATTGATAGCGCCAGCCTTAAATATGTTGTTGAGGAACTGATAGAAGCAAAAAAAATTGTCCCTGAGATTGGCGTAGTTGTTGGGGGCGGCAATATTTTCAGAGGAATTAATTCGCCAGAATTTTCCATTGAAAAAAAGAGCGGCGATTATATGGGAATGCTTGCCACAGTAATAAACGGTATTGCCCTCAGAGACGCACTAATAAATAAGGGTGTGAAAGCGGATGTCTTAAACTCCTTTGATATTACTCCTTTTGCGGAGGGTTGCACACCTTCCAAAGCGTTAAATAAACTTAAAGAAGGAAAAATCGTCATATTTACGGGGGGAACAGGACATCCGTTTTTCACAACCGATACTACCGGCGTTTTGAGAGCGCTCGAAATAAACGCAGAGGCATTTTTCAAGGCGACAAAAGTTGACGGAGTTTATTCCAAAGATCCCAAGAAAGACAAAAACGCAACGAAATATGAATCTTTGACATACGATGAAGCCATCGCAAAGAAACTGAATGTTATGGATCAAACCGCAATCGCTCTGGCGAGAGAGGCGAATCTGACACTTCACATTTTCAATTTTTTCGAAAAGGGAAACCTTGCCAAAGAATTGAAAGGAAAAAGAACAGGATCTGTTGTCAAGGGAGGATGAAA
>JAAZNT010000309.1 GCA_012798145.1 Thermoanaerobaculaceae bacterium
GATGAGAAAACAGCAAGATCCTTATGTTCACTTTTATCAAACGGCTTTGTTCCATAAAGATATATCCCGTATTCAAAATTTTCTTTAATTCCTCCATTTTGGGCATTTTTTTCCAATTCAGATTTGGGGTCAACAAATTTGAATTGGGCTGATGCTTTACCGTTTTTCTTCATTATTGAGCCAATGCTTTCGGAAACCTTTTTCAAGTCATTTGTAGTGTAAATATTTTTTACCGGGAATCCTTTTGGGTCTGTAACTCTTACCCTTAACTGCCAAGCCCCCTGAGCATTGCAGGTTTTTATCATTAAAATATTGAAGCCCTGCGAAAGTTTTATCGGGAATGAATACTGGTCAAAAGAGGGATTATTGTAATTTGATGAACTTCCTATTTCTTCTGAATTCAAAAATATCTTAAAAGCGCCGCTGAATGATCCCCGCAAAACGCAATCCTGAGATATCTCTGAATTAATGAATGAAACAAGATATGCTACGCTGTTTTCGCTCGGGTCTATAAAATCATCAAGAATAAGATTTGAGAAATTTTTTCTTCTTGGAAGTTTTCGGAAAGCAATCTCCCGTTTATCCGTCCCTTCATACACCTTATTAAAATCTAAATTTTTTTCCGGCTCATACTGCTCTTCAAATCCACTTTTGTTATCATTTGGAAAAGGGGCTAAAACAAGATAGTCAAGAATAAAAGAATCTTCTTTTATCAGCGTTCCCGCCTTTTCGTAATCACCTTTGAGAACAAGCATATATCTCTTGAGATTCTTTGCCATAGAAAGAGCAAGAGGGGTCGTGTCTTTTGACGAGATGATTTTGTCAAGAATTGGAATTGCTTCATTTATATCGCAATTATCCCAAAGAGAATTGAAAGTCGAAAGGTAGGAAAGCGAACTCAAATCTTTTCTGTTTTCGTAAGCCTTTTGCAACCATTTTTCGGCTTTTTCGTCAACAAAACTTTTTTCCGCAAAAATAGAAAAAGAAACAATCAGCGCAACACAAAAGAAAACAAAAATTTTAATTTTTTTCAAATCAGACTCCGTTTCTTAAATTATATTCCCGAAATATCATCAAAAGTAACATCCAGCAAATCTTCCGGTGGTGTTGTTCCTTCACTCTCTTCTTTCTTTTTCTCCAAAAATCCCAAGACATACAAAGCCCACAGGAATTTTAGCACAGAGGAGTGAATAGAAGGGGCTACTGAGGAAAAAAGCTCCTTGAAAAAAACTCCTTCTTTAAGTTTGAAGAGAATTTCCTGCTCAACTTTGCTCAGCGAAAGAAGCCCTAAAATGACTTCAGGCGATTTTGCCAAAAATATTTTCTCTTCAAGGTCTTCAAAATCTGAAAGCGCCCACGATATCCTGTACATAGAAAGAATCCCCTGCCTTATCAGTTCAGGGGTGTTGATATTGAGTGTTATAACTTCATCTCCGGCGTTGGCGTGCGGTTCAAACTTGTAAGAAACAAACAATTCGCCAAAAAGAGAAAAAACAATTTCTTTAACCTGCTCCTTTACCGCCCAAACCAACTGTTCTGCTGTTAAAATGCCGGTTTCAATCAAAATCGTTCCGAATCTCTTTCCCGGAATAACTCTTTCCGAAGACTGCAGAAAATCTGTTATTGATATGACTCCCCTCCTGACAAGCATTTCACCCAGTCTGTCGTTGCGGTCGTTTGAAGAGGCAAAAATCACCGAGCCGCCTTCCAAAAAAACATTTTTGGTTATTTCTCCAGCCCTCACAACAAGTGCGCCGGTTTCCTTTCGCTGATATGCCTCAGCAAGCGCTTTTGGAAATGCTTTCTGGCTCAATTTTTTATGAATATCCAACTTTGCTTCTCTTTCTCAGATGGACAATTTTCACTTCCGCTCTTTTCCCAGCGATCTTCATCTTTAACATAAAATCAGATAATTCTTTGTCTGGCAAAATTTTCCTTTATTTATCTTCTTTTCATTTTCTTTGTTTTTTCTTTGTAATATTTTATAGAAAGCTCCCTGAAACTTCCACCTTTTGTCATATCTTCGATCACTGTATCAACACTCTTTTCTGAGTATTTGGAAAGAGTAAGAATTTCGCCAAGTTTTTCAAAATTGTAGTCTGAAAGAAGGAAAACTTTTTTGGGATCACCCTTTTCGCGCCAATAGGAATAACAAAACTGATATGGCTCATCCCATTTCTTTTCCGAACGGGGAACGAAATCTTCCAAAGTCAGCCCGATTTTTTTCAAGATTGTCTGCCATTCAATTTTCATTTTTCTCCATTTCCAGATCTGGCTCATTTCAACTCCGCTCTTGGAACTCATTATCGCCACCAGATTGAACTCTTCAATGCTCAATTTCGGCTCGGAGCATAATTCCTTGTATTTTCCAAAATCTATGTGCCAGACATCAAGGATAATCAAAAGCGATGCCGTCTCCGCAGTCGGCTCTTCAACCGCGGTTCCCGGCTGAATTAGAGGCAGGGTGGAGAAAAGAGAGATGGTGAAAAAAACGAAAATACAGAGAACGAACAAAACTTTAGTCTTTTGCATTTTTCACAAATTCCTCAAGGTAAATCCTTGCTCCTTCCGATATTTCAAAAAATCCAAGCCCGTATCCGTTCTTCGCTTTTCTCACAACAATTGCGTCTGTCTTTATCTCTTTTTTATTTCCGTTAAGGGGCAGTGAAAAAGAGATTTCAAGATGACTGCCTATTTCAAGAGGAATCTCTGTTTCAAGGAATATTCCAGAAACCGAAACATCAAGCGTCTCGCCTTTGTGCTGGCTTCCTTCAAAAACAAAATTGCAAGCGGTTTTGAGTTCAATTCTTTTGTCTTTTCTTATCTTGAGGGGAACATACTTCAAAACAGCGGTCAAAAATGTGTTTTCATCAACAGGTTTTTGGAGGAACTCCTTTGCTCCCGCCTTGATCGCCTCTTCCTTTCTTGAAGTTGATGAAACAATGATTATGGGAATGTCCTTGAGTTTATTGTTGTTTTGCAATATCCTTGTAGTTTCAATGCCGTTGAGTTCCGGCATTTCTATGTCAAGGAGGATTATATCGGGATGAACGAGTTCGGCAACTTTTATCGCCTCAAGACCCGTTGTGGCTGTGTAAATCCTGCAATCAGCCCTTCTCAAAAAGGTTTGTTCAAGGTTCAGAAAAGATTTCATATCATCGACAATAAGCAGTTTCATTTTCTCACCTCCACCTTTATTTATACTATTTTTTCGCTCTTTCGTCAATTGAAAAATGAAAAGCATATATGAATTGATTGACAAATCGCCCGCAACAAGAAGCGTCTATTCAAGAGCCGCCTGCATTTACAAAATGACGCCAGAAGCCGTTTTCTTTCCAGAAAAA
>JAAZNT010000310.1 GCA_012798145.1 Thermoanaerobaculaceae bacterium
AAGCAAAAGCAAATCCTTCGGGTTATAGACAATAAATGTCATTGGATCTGAATATCTTTCAAATCCATAAAGTCTAATTGAATAATACCCTTCCGCAGACTCATCCGCAAAAACATCAATTTCTACTTCGTCTGTCCCTTTGTATTTAACATTTGTTATTTTAAGGGCGCTATCCGATGATATTGCCGTTATATTGTAGGGAAAATTCCTCCCTCTTACCACAATTGAATATTTATTTCCAGCGGCGATAATGTTCGGGCTATAGTTTGACACCATAGGCCTTCCCCAAAATGTTACGGGGATTATTGTGTTCAGTTTGAATTCATTTATCCAGCACATAAGATTTGTTGTCAAAGGGTCATCAGAAAGAGGCGCTTTTATAAATTTTGAATATACCCCTTCTCCCAAATCATAGACAGGTCCTGTAAATTCTCCATTTTTTGGATTTCTTGCAAACCTTACATCTTGATCCTTTAAGTTCGGCGTGTGGTTTGGAGGAAGTGGTCCTTCTGTTTGGGCAATCGCCGTCAACTTTATTAGAGACTCCCCATCTGCGGGAACGGCAGTTCTATCTACAAAGAATTGGCTGTTCTTGTCAATTTGATAAAGTTTCCTGTATCTTCCCGTATTTCTTATATCAAAATTATTCATAGGCCATTCAATGCAACTTCTGTTGTAGGGATTCGGAGCAAGGTTGAAGAATTCAAGTGTGGTCCAGGGGCTGAGAATGTTTTCACAACTGATTCCAATATCAAGGTAGCCATCGCCATTTAAATCTGTAAGAACGCCCTTAGTATGTGCTGGGTCTGTCAAAACATATATAGGGAAATTTGGCAGCAATAAACCTGCAACATCATAGGCAAAGAGTCCTGATTGATTGGAGGGGGAATTTCCAATGGCACATACAATGTCCGGAACACAATCCCCGTTAACATCGCCGACTGATTCACGACCACCAGGGGACATTGCTATCGTGTCCATAAGTTTGGGCCACCCGGGATAATAGGTCCCGTCGGGATTGAAAATATGTATAAGTGCTTTCCCTCCGGTGCCTGCTGATCCGTTATTTGTCCCACTGATTATTTCAAGAATGCCATCGCCGTTTAAATCCGCCAAAGTCGGGGAATAAACGGTGCCGCCACAGGTTCTGTTGCCACCGCAAATAGGTTCATAATTTGTAAAACTGCCCCTTCTTGGCCAGCCGGGTTTTATCTGACCGTCATGAGTAAGAACTGTCATTTGACTTCCCGTGCTAAAAATGATTTCATTCCAGCCGTCCTTGTCAATATCCGCAATTCTTGCGCCATAGAAAACACCGAAATTAAAAGTAACCGGAAATCCAGGCGCATTGCTTCCGTCGGGCTTTATTGCGTATATTATTGTTCTAATGTCTTCTGAACCAGGTCCGTATCCTGTAACAATCTCCTTCTGTCCATCATTATCAAGATCGCCAATTGCGATTTTTAAAATCATGCTATTAGGCACCTTCGGTTCATAATGAAATTCAACAGGCCATCCGGGAAGAGTATTTCCCCATTCATCAAAGCCGTATATTCTTATTAAATTTTGTGGGCGTTCTATAGCAATGGCGGAGAAAACCTCATAAATGCCGTCGTTGTTCACATCGTCAATGGTTGAAGTCAGGGGCCCCCATTTTGGCCAGTTTGGCATAGTATTGCCGTAAGGGTCAACAACTCGAATGCCGTATGGGCAATAAGGATCGCAGGATTGAAGATCATAACTATAGTGGCAAATGTCGTTGGTTCCATCTTGTCCATAATCAAAAGCCGATACCTCGAAATCAGCTGAAGGCAAAGGGAAACCGGGCATTTCATTACCTTGTGCATCGTATAGATGTAAATAACTTCCTTCAGGGTCGCCAAAAGTGTTGGCAGTGCAAACAGCCACCTGTTTTTCCCCGTTTCCAAAAAAATCTGCGACAGTGGCACTTGAAATTCCTCCATAGGGAAAATACATGAAAAGCATCCTTGGATAAGTATTTGGGTTTGGAGGGGATTCGTTTTCTTTCCTTAGGTCTTTGTCGGTAATATAAAATACGCTTTGCGTTTCTTTGTCAATCACCTCGAAAAAACCATCATCAGTTTTTCTTATTTCATAGTGCGGATTTACTGATTTACTTTCCTGCGCTGACAATATAAGAACAAAAAATAAAATGAGAAGCAGTGCGGCTAAACGCCGCACTGCTTTTTGAAGATTTCCCATTTTATTTCCTCCTCTGAACAAAAACAAATGTTCTTTCAGAGTCTATCTGCAATGTAAGGGCATCCTTTGTTTCTTTGTGAACGACCCATTTAACCACATCGTTTTTCATAGCATCAAGTTTTGCAATTATCGCTTTATTTGAAGCATTCGTGGGGAGAAGGGTTTCAATCGCTTTAGTTTGATTAAGTAGAGCCTTTTTGTGGGCTGGAACATCAAAATAGGTTTCAGGGGCATCTGTTATTGTCTCTTTCATCATAGAAAGAATGTTTTGATAATCAACATAAGCCCCTGCGTCAAATCGTATCGGGTTGGTTCCAGAGGAAAGGGGAATTGGGGACAATGATGGATCTAAATGCGGCGTTGGGTTCAGAGGATCAAAAACATAAATCATTCCACAAATATCCCTCCAAATAAAGTTTAGCCTCGCTCTCTTACTTTTTCTGTAATATTGACTGGTGGAGGCTTTTCCATTCTCCAAGAAATACACCACTGGTAGGTAGGTAGGTAGGTAGGTGTTGACACCATTCTCACTTCCAACCTTTCATTATATACATATATCCTTTTTTCTTATTTGTCAAGTGAGAACGAAGTTACTGTCTTGCCAATATGATAATGTCCCCAAGTGGCCAAAATAGAAATGTCCCCTAAAATGGTTAAGGAGGACTTAACAATGAAGGAGATAAGAATGAGCGAGAAGGAGTTAAAGAGAGTTGAGGCTGTATACGCTCCTACAAACTATTTCTTCAAGTTA
>JAAZNT010000016.1 GCA_012798145.1 Thermoanaerobaculaceae bacterium
TGCCGTTTTGAAATTTAGGTTTTTTTCCTTTTTAATTTTGTTTTTTAATCTGTCCATTTTTTCTTATGTGAACATTGGGGGAATTTACACAACAAATCAAACTTGGGGAAGGTACAGCCCGGCTGCAGACGGGATCTATGTTGTAACAGGTGACATAACAGTTTATCAGGGAGCGACTATCACAATAGAACCGGGCGTAATAATAAAATTTTCAGCTTCAAGGCAGATTACATTAGGAGCTGGTACCGGAGCAATTTTTAACGCACAAGGAACTGCTTCCGAACCGATCATTTTCACATCTTTAAAAGACGATATAAGGGATGACACAAACGGCGATGGAAATAATTCATCTCCATCCCCTGGTGACTGGTCAAGAATTTCATTTGCTTCTGGAGCAACTGGTGTATTTGAATACTGCGAATTTAGGTATGGAGGCGGTAACCCAACCTATCCTTATGTAATAAGATGCAATGCTGGCGCGCCAACCCAATTTACCAACTGCTCGATAATCTACTCCTCAAGTAACGGACTTGACTGCTCCCAAGCCGGATATGCTCCTTCTACAATCTCAGGTAGCGTTTTCAGTAATATAAAGGGATGGCCAATAAAAATTCTTCCAAGCGATTTCGCAGTGATTTCAAATTCCAACAATTTCAGTTCTAACCTAAATAATGGAATTTATCTTTACTCTCAAAATATCCCCGCAAATGTTTACAACTGGCAGAATCCCGGGATTCCACTTTTCGCTTCTGGTTCAATCACAATTAGTGCAGGCGCAACTGTAAATCTTTCATCCGGGACGATCATCAAATTTGATTCTGGCTCTGCGTTTGCTGTTTCTGGAATACTTAATGCCTATGGCACTTCCGGCTCAAGGATTGCATTTACTTCTTATAAAGACGATTCCTTGGGCGGCGACACCAACGGTGACGGGGCGAGTTCTGCCTCGCCGGGCGATTGGTATTATATGATTGTGAACTCAAACGGAGAGATTCACCTTGATTATTGTGACCTTCTTTATGCAGGTGGATATTCTACCTATCCCTATGCTCTTAGATTTGTATCGGGAATGAACCCTGCTTCAAGCGTAACAAATACCAACATCAGATTTGCGACGCAATATGGTGCTTATTCTATGGCAACAGGTGCATTCCCATCAACTTTTTCTGGAAATTATTTTTCGGATATGCCTAATTACCCAATTTACATTTACCCTCAAGATGTGGGTAAAGTTTCCTCCAACAATTCTTTTGATTCAAATTTAACAAAAAGAGGGGTTTATGTAGTCGGAGCGTCAATTCCGAGCGGTGTGTCCGCTGTTTTTAACAAGCTTGAAGTCGCTTACTTGATAGGTGGTTCAATAACTTTAAGTTCTGACAGCATGTTAACCTTTTCTCCCGGCGCTGTTTTAAAGTTCACCCCTGGAACCAGACTGAATGTCAATGCCGGAACACTTATTGCACAGGGAAACTCTACAGATCGGGTCATTTTGACTTCATACAACGATGACTCTATTATGGGAGACACAAATGGAAATGGAGCAACAACAGCTTCCCCCGGAGATTGGGACTATATCCAATTTGCAGGAGGAAGCGGAATAATTGACTATGTTGACATAAAATATGCTGGTGGTTACGGGTCATATCCTTATGCTATTTATATTAATACAAGCGCCCCCTCCCAAATTACAAATTCACTGATTGCGTATTCCAGCAAAGATGGAATTTACTGCACATCAGGTTATGCTCCAAACTCCATTGCGTCAAATAGTTTTGTAGGAAATGGAAGATATCCCATTCGGCTGGACCCTTTGTTTGCTCCTGCCATTTCTTCTAACAACATCTTTTCGGGAAATTTAAATCAGTGTGTATATTTGAATTCACAAAATCTTTCTTCAGCAACGCCTTTAAACATTACTTTCAACAAATTGTCAGTTCCCTTCTGGATTGCCTTAAACATAACTGTTGATGACAATGTTACATTTAACCCCGGGGCTGGAAATATATTAAAAATGGGGGCTTCAGGACATATAACTTCAACTGGCGGAGTTCTTGATTTTTCCGGAACAGCGGAAAACCCCATTATCATTACTTCTATTAAAGATGATTCAGCGGGAGGAGACACAAACGGTGATGGAAATGCAACAACCCCAGCACCGGGAGACTGGTATTATATAAGATATCAAACCATTGAAAACCAAGGAACTTTGTCATACACCACAATTAAATATGCTGCCGGTTATACTTCATATCCTGATTCCTTGTGGTTTGAGACAGGCGCTCCAGCTATTGTTGACCACTGTGTCATTAAGAACAGCAAAGACACCGGCATTTATGCCCAGTGGAGCGGAACTGCTACAACAATAACAAACTCAACTATTAGAGATAATTTAATAGGAGTAAAAATTGCTTCCGGAGGGGCAAATCCGGTAATCGGTGGAACTTCGGGACAGGGAAATGAAATTTATTCAAATTCTTCCTTCGGTGTCCAGAATGTTGGAACATCAATATGCATAAACGCAAGATACAACTATTGGGGTTCTGACACTGGGCCAAACGACTCTTCAGCGGCTTCTGACAGCTGCGGACTTGGGTCCAACCCCGGAACTGGAGATATTGTAACAAACAATGTAGATTATACTGGATTTATCGGTTCTCCATTTCAACCTCCGGATCCCCCAACGCCTCTTTCTCCTGTTTCTCCGTCTGAATCAAACACTGCAACTCCAACATTGACCGTAACCAATAGCGGTTCTCCCGGAACTCTTTTATATCATTTTCAGGTTGCAAGAAATATTTCATTTACAACAGGTTTACAGGAGGCGTATCTTTCTCCCGGAAGCGGAACAACTTCGTGGACTGTTCCTTCTGCCTTGAACGAAAATACAACCCATTATTGGAGATGCAGAGTGGAAGATCAGGGCTCATCGCTTCCTTCTGAATGGACCGAAGTGTGGCGTTTCTTTGTCAACGCAGTGAACAATCCTCCAGACGCGCCGTATCTTAATTCTCCTGCCCCAAATGCCCAAGTGCACACTTTTACTCCAACTCTTTCTGTCTATAACACTTCAGACCCTGATGACAATGAAACTATGGATTATCCTTTGACTTATGAATTTGCTGTTTATTCTGATTCCGGGTTAACCAATGTTGTTTGGAATCAAGCGAACATATCAGAAGGAACAAGCTATACCTCAGTTGTTATAGGAACAGAACTTTCTGAAGACACACAATATTGGTGGAGGGCGAGGGCAAACGACGGCGTTCAAGATGGGAATTGGAGCGCAACACGCAACTTCTATGTTTCAACTGAAAACAATCCTCCCTCTTCTCCAACTCTAAACAGGCCGGCAGATGGTTCTTATGTGGCAAGTATTGAACCGTCTCTTTACATCAACAACCCTAATGACCCCGACCACGACAATTTGACATATACATTTGAAGTTTCCACTTTGCAGGATTTTTCATCGATTGTTGCTTCAACTTCAAAAACCGGATACTGTTGCAGCGGAACAACAAATTGGAGCGTCTCGCCCTCAATAGAATATTCAAGATGGCACTGGTGGAGAGCAAGGGCATCAGATTCTGAATATACAAGCGACAATATGACTCCCGCAACTTTTATCACTAAAGGTTTTCCAATGCCCGAGGAACCGCCTCATGGCTACTTGCCCACTATTTCGGAAGATACAACAAGAGGAGACAGGGTTTATTACACTTTCCCCGCAACAAATGGAGGTGTGACTGTTGTTTATCAAGTTTACAATATTCTTTCTGGAAATGAAGAACTTTACAGAATTGAAATCAATGGGACAGATATTGGCAATCAGGGGGTGTCTTCGGAAAACGCTTGGTCTTCAACAAGGTCTGTTTTCTTTGACGATGCCCTTGTAAACAACAGCAGCGAAAATGTGGTGCTTTTCAAAAATTTGAACAATTCTCCGGAAACATACACAAATGAATGGGGCGTCAGAAAAGTTGCAATTAACATTCCAGCCCCCGACCCTTTGTGGACAGTCCCTTACAACACAACAATTGATGTTAAATGGAACGCAGTTCTGGGAGTTGCTGGCTACAATGTGTACCGCTCTTTGACTCAAGGGGGACCATACACAAAGGTCAATTCTTCGCTTGTCACAGAAACAATTTTCAGAGATTCAGGGTTGACAAATGGAACAATTTACTATTATGTTGTTCGCTCTGAAAATGTTTCCGGAATTGAGGGGCTAAATTCAAACGAGGTTTCTGAAACTCCAACAAACTCAGGAGGCGTAACCCCCGTAACTGATTTGAGGGTTTACAAAAACGGTTCCGACGCTCAATTAATCTGGACCCCAATTACAACAGAAAACTCTGTTCAGCATTACAAAATTTACAGCGTTACAAGAACAAGCAACCCTCCTTTCACAAGAAGTGGCGCCACCGTTCTTGACACCCCGACAACAAGCCCTTGGAACCATTCGGGAGTCTTGAACGACACAAACATCTATTACTATGATGTTGCAACAGTAGACTCTCTTAATCAGGAAGCAGCAGACTAATTCTAATTTTTATATGTTTTTTTTTGACGGCGGGGAAAATCCCCCGCCGTTTTTTTATGCAAAAAGTTTTCTGTCAAGCGTTCGATATTGTACCGCTTCGGCAAGGTGTTCTATTTTTATTTCACTCGATTTTTCAAGGTCTGCGATTGTCCTCGCAACTTTCAATATTCTGTGGTGTCCTCTTGCGCTCAAACCAAAATTTTTAAGTGCGTCGCTTAAAAATTTTTCGCAATCTTCGCTCAAAAGACAAAACTTTTCTACCTGCTGTTCGCTCATTTCAGAATTAGAATTGATTTTGAAATCTTCAAACCTTTTCTTTTGGATTTGCCTCGCCAAAGACACCCTTTTTCTTATTTCTCTGGAACTTTCCCCTTTTTCTTTTCCCCTTAACTCTTCAGGCGAGACTGACGGAACTTCTATTTGGATGTCTATTCTGTCCATAAGCGGACCGCTTATTTTTGAAAGGTATCTTCTTATCTGAAGGGGAGTGCACCTGCATCTTCTCTTTGAATCGCCGTAAAAACCGCAAGGGCAAGGGTTTGAAGCGGCAAGTAGCATAAAGCAGGAAGGAAAGGACAATGTTTCTTTCGCCCTTGAAATAGAGACTTTCCTGTCTTCAAGTGGCTGTCTTAAACTTTCAAGTACATCTCTTCTGAATTCGGTCAGTTCGTCAAGAAAAAGAACTCCGTTGTGGGCGAGTGACACTTCGCCGGGGTGAACATTAGCTCCTCCGCCTATCATTCCCGCGTAAGAAATTGTATGGTGGGGCGCTCTAAATGGCCTCAAAACCACCATTCCTTTTACAAAACTTTTCTTATCCCCTTTTACCGAATGAATTTTTGTTGTCTCAAGCGCTTCATTGAAAGACATACTCGGAAGAATTGTGGGAAACCGTTTTGCAAGCATTGATTTTCCAGAGCCGGGAGGACCCATTAAAAGTATGTTGTGCCCACCGGCGGCTGCCACCTCCAAAGCCCTTTTTGCAAAATTTTGCCCTTTTACATCGCTAAAATCAACATCCGACGGTGGTTCTACAAGCAAATCCTCATAATCTTTATGTTGAAGAGGAGATACATTTTTTTCGCCTTTCAGAAAAAGAAAAACATCCGAAAGCGATGTGAAAGCGTAAGATTCAAGCCCCTCAACAATTTCCGCCTCTTCGGCGTTTTCTGATGGAACAACCATTTTTTTGTTAAGTTTTTTGGCAAGAATAGCATAAGGAAGAAGACCCCTCACCGCCCTCAGTTTTCCGTCAAGGGCTACCTCTCCAACCAAAAGATAATCTTCAAGATTTTCAGAAACAATCTGTTTTGTCGCCCCAAGAATCGCTATTGAAATGGCAAGGTCAAGTTGGGTTCCCTCTTTTGGCATCTCCGCGGGAGCCAAATTGATAGTGACAACTTCCTGCGGAAAGGCAAACCCTGAATTTAGTATCGCTGCCTTGACCCTTTCCCTGCTCTCTTTCACAGCGGTTTCTGCAAGCCCAACAGTTGTGTAGGAAGGCATTCCAAGTTGTACATCCGCTTCCACTTCTACTGGAAAAGCGTCAATTCCCCTTAATGCAGAGGAGAATACTTTTGAAATCATTTTTCTAAGTAAAGAGGCAATTTGTAGGCGAACCCGCCGAGTGTGTAAACCTTAAGGAAGAAATTGTTTTCGGAATTTTCTGAATTTTCAATTGAAAAGAAATAATCGTTTGTTCCTATGCCGTTTGATTTGATGAAAGAAGAAATTTCCGCTGTTTTTACATCTTTTTCTTTGGAAGATTCAATTTTGTAACCAAGAATTCCGCCGCTTTCTTCAACCGAAATCTTTAAGAAATTGTCCTCTATTTTTGCCGAAACCACCGACACCGGAGGATTAAAGTCTTTCCAGAATGTGGCTGAAAGAAGCTCTCCCTGTTCTTCTGAGGAAGCGTTAAAAATAACAAGCAGAAGCGTTCCGTTTTGAGAAGGCATCAATAGCGGAGAATTGCTCCCGTCAGAGACACCAATTTTTTCAACATTACCGCTTCTGTCCAAGAATAGGGATATCACTTTGATATTTTTAGTGTCACCCTTCAGTTCTCCCTTTAAGAAATACTCCGGGGAAGTTTGTATCTTTGCAAACATAAATTCCGACTCTTTAAGACGCCGTGTAAGTGTGAACATCAGCGGAAGAGTGTTGGATGTCTGCCTTAATATTTTGTTTTCCACAATTTTTTTCAGTATGAAAACTGCAATCATTGTTCTGATTTTTGCTTCGCTTTCGCCAAAAAGATTAAGAGTTTCCATAAACTTTAAGCCGTTGTCTCCCGGCGGAAGAATCTGCGGTGCTATTGTAGGGTCTGCAATTTCCTCTTCTGCAAAGAGGTAATACAGAATACCTCCGTTTTTTTGAGGATATAGACGGGATGAGTAAAAACAAGAATTGAGAGCGTTCAAAAGAGCTCTTTTGTCATTGAGAAGATGGTATCTGAAAGCGGCTTCCGCAGAAATTTTCTCTTCAGCAGGAAGATATTGAGAATAAATTTCCCATATTTTCTTAAATTGATTTTCCGGAAACTGATCCTCTTTCTCAAATTGGACAGAAATTTCAGGCGCTTTTCCAAAGTAAAATTCCCATTGTTCTATAAATCTTTCATAAAGAGCGCTTTGCTGAACCTCTCCCCTTGTCGCCGAAGGCGAAAGAAGAATAAGAAGCGAAATCAAAACAGAAAAGGATATAATCTTTTTCATAACCGCTCTCAAAATCTTATTTATAATAGTTTTTTCCCCAAAAGTCAAATTTTGCCTGAATTTGGATGTTATCTTGTTACGAGGACTTTGCTTTCAAAAGTTTCTTTTTCGTGCATAACAGTCAAAACGACTGCAGCGCTCCCGTTGGTTGGCGGGATGTTGAAGACGGCGTTGCAAAGCCCTTCGTGGTTTGTCTTTCCACTAAAAAGTTCCTTGTTTAGCCCTTCCACTGTGACTAATTTTATTGAGACATCAGCCCCGTCAATAGGAACTTCGCTGATATCGTAATTGGCTCTTACTTTGAAAAAACTTTTAGCGCCGGAAACCATAGGGGATTGATCCAATATTGAAACTTTCATCTTCTCCCCCTCCTGCTCGTTTGTCAAGTATTCAAGGATCACTTCGTCAAGACTTTTGTTTGAAACGATCCCCTCGCCAAAAGGTTTTTCCGGCTCCTTAGCGTGCTTGCCAAGTTTTATGTCAACAACAATTTTTCTGTGCTGTTTTTCAAGAAGGGCTGCAATGTCCGCTTCAGAGCAACCCTTCTCAAGAAGTTCTTTGTAGGATGTTTTGTAAGAAGAGAGGATTTCGCCCCCGACATAGATAAGAGTCTCTATAATCGGATTCCCTTCTCCTCTATCTTCTGTCTGGACATGGTAAACCTTGCCTTTGTAAACGACATCCTGATTGTAGCCGGTAATCATATCCTTCAAAACCTCCAATATAATAAAATATGACTATTTTGAAAAAGTTTCAAGTCCAGCAGTTTCAAAGCGCTTCAAGCTTTACTGTAAAATGGCGCAAGAAAGGCGGTTCATAAACTATTTTGAACCCTTTATATTTTTCTTTGTTCTTTACAATAGAGCCGGCTATTTCGGAAACATACCTTAAATGGCTTTCTGTATAAACTCTTCTTGGAACGGCAAGGCGGACAAGTTCCATCGGCGAAGGAATAAACCTTCCTTCACTGTCTTTTTTGCCAAACATTAAAGAGCCAATTTCAACTCCCCTTATACCACCTTCTTTGTACAGAGCGACAGCAAGACTTTGCGCTGGAAATTCTTCTCTTTTTATGTGGGAAAAAGATTCAACGGCGTTTAGATAAACTGCATGCCCTCCCGTCGGTTCAAGAATTGGAACACCGTTTTCCTTAAGCATTTCACCAAAATATTCTATTTGTCCTATCCTTGTTTGAAGATAACTTTCGTCAAGAACTTCCCTTAACCCTACGGCAAGCGCCTCAAGGTCTCTTCCCGAAAGTCCGCCGTAAGTTAAAAATCCCTCTTTCAAAATTAA
>JAAZNT010000311.1 GCA_012798145.1 Thermoanaerobaculaceae bacterium
AGATTCTGATGTAAGTTCAAGAGAAGAACAATCAAGAAGACCTTCCTGTCCATAGGTAATATTTTCCCATCCGCCTTCTCCACCCGTAGTATTCCTAAAAACACCTGCTCCAAGAGTTCCAACATAAAGAGTTCCATTAAACCCAGTGATTCCCCCCGCTACGATGCTGGTGCAAGAAATCCCGCTTTGTGAAGGGTCAAAATCGTAATAGTATCGAACAGTTTGGAATTCATTAGTTGAACTAAAAAAATGTCCGCTTTGTGTGACGACAAAAATTTCTTTCCCCATATTGTACTCATAGTTTTTAGGTAAAGCAATTGAAGTTGCGACCTCGTTGCAGGGAAATCCCTCGCATACTCTCCAGCTTTCCCCTCTGTCATTAGAAATCCAAATTCCGCCTTCAATTGTTCCAACAAAGAGAGTTTTATCTTCATCGTAATTGGGACTTACAGCAAGCGCCGTAATGTTACCTGAATAGCAAATACCAATCCTTACCCACCCTTCCCCGGGTATTTGGGCAAAAAATTGTATTGAGATGAAAAGAAAAAGAAAAATGCAAAATACTCTTACAAATATATTCCTCGCCATTAAAGACCTCCCCCTAACCAAAAAGGTCAGGTTACAAGAATAAAATAACATCTTTTATTTCAAAAATCTGTGACATTCGTCACATTTTCAATTTTTTTAATTCATACATTAAAATTGAGCCAGCAGCCGCTACATTTAGAGAATCCCACCCGTCTCTCATTGTTATCGTGAAAACCTTATCATTCTTTTCAAGAATTTCCTTCGAAATTCCTCTCGCTTCGTTTCCGAGAACAAGCACAAAAGAAGAGAAAGGAAAAAATGTCCTGATATCCCCCCCTTTTGAAGAATCTGCGACAAAGATTCCAACTCTGTTGAGTTCAGCCCAAGAAAGAAATTCAACTTTCTTTAAAGAATAAACAGGAATGTGAAAAACAGCACCGGCGCTTCTCGCTACAACAGTAGGATTAAAAAAGTCGCAACTTCCCTCTCCAAAAAAAACCGCATCAAACCCAAAGGCGTAAGCGGAGCGGATTAAAATTCCCACATTAACGGGATCTTGAACGCCGTCCATATAGAGATATGCAGAATTCTCTCTTGGCTCTTCAAGAACCCATTTTTTCATCATTCCAACAGCCAAGACACCTTCTGGCGACTTTGTCAGACTTATAGCTTTAAGAAGTTCTTCTTTTACTATCAATGTTTCAAAACCTAAAACCATCTCTTTCCATTTTTTGTATTTTTCCTCTGTCATAACGATTCTATGGAAATAGAAATCTGATTTTAACGCTTCTTCAAGAATATGCTCTCCCTCAAAAACAACATATCCTTCCTTTTTTGGGTTTTGACAAACTTTTTTTATCCATTTTATAGAGGGGTTATGTATGGAGTCAATGAACTTTAATTTCATAACAATAATATAGTATCTTTTTAAGAAAAAAGCAAAAAAAGGGGGAGGCAACGCCTCCCCCTGAAAAACCATTTTGAGAATATTTATACTAAACCCTGCTCAATCATTGCCTTGGCAACTTTTTCAAAGCCCGCTATGTTTGCTCCGACCATATAATTGCCTTTGTGTCCATATTTTTCTGCAGTTTTGAGGCAGGTGTTGTGAATGTTTATCATAATGTCGTGAAGTTTTTGATCAACTTCTTGCGCTGTCCAAGATAACCTTATGCTGTTTTGCGTCATTTCAAGCCCTGAGCAGGCGACTCCGCCAGCGTTAGAAGCTTTACCGGGAGCGTACATAATTTTGTTCTTGAGGAAAAGTTCAATCGCTTCAGGCGTGCAGGGCATATTCGCTCCTTCGCAGACAACCATAACTTTATTTTTGACGATCTCTTTTGCGTCTTTTTCGTTAAGTTCGTTTTGCGTCGCACAAGGCAGACAGACATCAACTTTGACGCCCCAAGGTCTTTGACCTTTGAAGAACTTTGCCTTCTTGAACTTCTTTGCGTAAGGTTCAACAATGTTTTTGTTTGACGCCCTTAGTTCAAGCATATATTCCCATTTTTCGTCTTTGATGCCATCTTCGTCAAGAATAAAGCCATCAGGACCGGAAATTGTAACAACCTTTCCTCCAAGGTGGTTGACTTTTGCAACCGCTCCCCAAGCAACATTTCCGAAACCAGAAACCGCTACTCTCTTGCCTTTGAAGTCAGTTCCCTTTGTCTTGAGCATTTCCTGAGCGAAATAGACGACTCCATAACCTGTTGCTTCTGGCCTGATTAAAGAACCGCCCCAGTTGAGTCCTTTTCCTGTGAGAACTCCTTCAAAGGAATTTGTAAGTTTCTTGAACTGGCCAAAGAGATATCCAATTTCCCTTCCGCCTACGCCGATGTCTCCCGCAGGCACATCGATGTTTGCGCCGATGTATTTGAAAAGTTCGTTCATAAAACTCTGGCAGAATCTCATAACTTCGGAGTCTGATTTGCCGGTCGGGTCAAAATCAGAACCGCCTTTTCCACCGCCCATAGGAAGCGTTGTCAAACTGTTTTTGAAAATCTGCTCAAATCCGAGGAATTTCAAAACGCTCAAATTGACCGTAGGATGGAATCTCAATCCGCCCTTGTAAGGTCCGATAGCGTTGTTGAACTCCACTCTGTAGCCCCTGTTCACATGAATTTCGCCTTTGTCGTCTGTCCAAGGAACTCTGAAAATGTAAATTCTGTCTGGTTCAACGATTCTTTCAAGGATCTTTTCCTTGAGGTAAATTGGGTTTTGTTCAAGACAGGGAATCAAAGAAATGACAACTTCTTCAACTGCTTGGTGAAATTCCGGCTGCCCTGCGTGCTTTGTTTTGACAAACTCAAGAAAATCTGCATAGTACTTCTTCATCGTAGCCATTTTTTCCCCCTTCTAAAAGGTTTTATTTGCTGTGAGATTGACTTGGCTTTTTCCCACAGAAATAAAAGGTACTAAATTAAAGCAAAAAAGTCAAGTTTTGATGTTGTTTTTTTAGGCGCAATGTTGTATTGTTTTTTTATGGCGAATTTAAGAGGTTTTACAAAATCTTTCTTCCGAACCAAAAAAGTTGAAGACATAATCAAGGATTCCGAAGACAGCAAAAGAAGATTAAAAAGGGTTTTAGGACCTTTTGACCTTTTTATGCTCGGCATAGGCGGGATCATAGGGGCTGGGATTTTCGCCCTCATAGG
The DNA here is from genome assembly GCA_012798145.1 of Thermoanaerobaculaceae bacterium. GTDB lineage: Bacteria > Acidobacteriota > UBA4820 > UBA4820 > UBA4820 > UBA4820. The sequence goes on from JAAZNT010000311.1 coordinate 3,183, forward strand.
CACTGCTGCTGCGGGCGACAATTTAAGAAGCGGCGCAGGTCCAGCGCTTATGCTCTCAATTGTCTTAACTTCTATCGCCTGCCTTTTTTGTGGTTTGTGTTATGCTGAATTTGCCTCCACTGTGCCTGTTTCCGGAAGCGCTTATACTTACGCTTACGCTTCTCTCGGCGAACTAATTGCTTGGATTATCGGTTGGGATTTGCTTCTTGAATACGCAGTAGGAAACATTGCCGTCGCTGTTTCTTGGTCGGGATATTTTGTAGAGTTTTTGAGAACATTTTCGGTTGAATTCCCCCGTTATCTTGCTGTTGATTGGGTGACTGCGGCCAAGCATCCTGAAATCTCGGCAAACGCTCCTCACATTTTTGGGGTTCCCATTGTTTTCAATTTTCCTGCAGTTTTTATAGTTGTTTTTCTGACTGTAATATTGACTCTGGGAGTAAAGATTAGTTCAAGATTTAATATTACTATGGTTTTCATTAAACTTGCCGTTTTATTCTTTTTTGTTGTTGTGGGATTGTTTTTCATAAATCCAGAAAACTACAAGCCATTTGCTCCAAATGGTTTTATGGGCATTCAAAGCGGGGCGGCGATAATTTTCTTTGCTTTCATAGGTTTTGACGCTGTTTCAACAGCTGCGGAAGAAACAAGAAACCCCAAAAAAGATATGCCTATTGGGATATTGGGCTCTTTGGGATTCGCAACCCTTGTTTATCTGCTTGTAACATTTGTTCTAACGGGAATGATACCTTCAAAAAACCTCAACACCGCGGAGCCACTGTCGGTCGCTATGAGAGTTGTAAATATGAATTGGGCGGCAGGCATAGTCGCTTTTGGATCAATAGTTGCTCACACTGCTGTTCTGCTTGTTTTTCAATTGGGCCAGCCAAGAATATTCTTTTCTATGGCGAGAGACGGTTTGCTTCCATCTTCTTTTGCAAAGGTTCATCCGAAATTCAAAACTCCTTACATAGCAACAATAATAGCCGGCGCTTTTGTCGCAGGTGGCGCTGCGATTTCAAGTCTTGAGGAGATGGCGGATTTATGCAACATTGGAACGCTTGCCGCCTTTGTCATTGTCTGCCTGTCGGTTCTGATTTTAAGATATAAGGAGCCGAACAGAAAAATTGCATTTAAGACTCCATTTGTCCCTTATGTTCCTATTTTAGGCGTGATATTTTGTTTTTATCTCATTCTTGGTTTGCCTAAATTATCTTACATCAGATTTGGATTATGGCTTTTATTGGGTTTGCTCCTTTACCTTTTTTTTGGATTTAGAAAAAGCAAGTTGAAAAGAGAGGTCCCAAATGAAACCTGAGTATATCGTCATTTTAGCAATTGCGTTGGTCGCTTTAGGAATTTTAGCCGCAATTCTTTCTTACATTCAAGAAAGAAAAAGAGACGCCCTGAGAAAAGAAAAAGCCATGATAAAAGGATGGAATTACGAGAGCCCTTCTTCCGCCTCTGTAGCTTTTAAAGTTGAAGGAACATACGGAGATATGATTTGGAAACTCGAACAAAGG
>JAAZNT010000017.1 GCA_012798145.1 Thermoanaerobaculaceae bacterium
AATTATGGGCATCAGAAAAACATCTTCAAATAGTCCTTTCTCTTTTTTCAAGGAGTGGATTTTTGAATCAACCGCTCTAACATGCTCACCTGTTTCAACTTTTGGAATCAGGATTAAATGAGGATTCTGAGGGATTACAGCCTCAAGGTCCAGAATGCCGAGGGCGCCCTGATTTATTCTGACCATTTTTTCACATTCGCCAAAATCAACATTTCTTAAAGCGTTTCGGACAAGGATTCTTGCCGCGTCTTTTTCGGAAGGAGCGACTGAGTCTTCAAGATCAAGAATCACTCCGTCGGGCTGATGAAGCGATGCGTTAATGAAAAATTTTGGTTCGTTTCCGGGAAGATAGAGTCTTGACCTGCGAAGTCGCTCCCTTTCGCTTTTTTTTGAGAACGAAGGAACCGGGGGAAGAAGAAACTCATTTTTTATTTCGGGGTTTGCTCTTTTGACGGCGCATTCAACTCTTGCCGCAATGACAAAATCAAGGGCTCCGTAATCTTCGACATAAACATCGGCGTTAAAAACTCCAAGTTCTTTTAGTTCAGATAAAATCAATTCCTTTGTTTTATCGCCGTAGAGAAAACCAACTTTTGATTTTAGTTCAAGTTTTATCCCGCCATCGTCTTTTAATTCAATTTTTACATAGCAGTCAGATCTGACAGATGAGCCAAGCCTTCCCGCTTCGCCGATTTTTCCCATCTTTTACTTCCCCCTTTCGTCAAGAAGTTTCTTTCTGGCATAGTTCAACAAACCGCCACTGTCTCTTATTTTTATCAGTTCTTTGTTAAGAGGCGGGAATTTGAAACTTTTTTCACCGACAGAAACTTCTCCTTTTAACAAGTCAATTTTAACTTCATCTCCTTCTTTGTAATTGTCAACAGCCTCTTTGCACTCTATAAGAAGAAGTCCTTGATTTATTGAAGCCCTGAAGAAAATTCTTGCGAAACTCTTTGCTATTATCGCTTCAATTCCCACTGCTTTCAATCCAAGGGCTGGCTGTTCTCTTGATGAGCCGCAGCCGAAATTTTCTCCGGCAATTATGATGTCACCCTTTTTCACATTCTTTGCGAAATCAGGGTCAAGGTCTTCAAGGAGATGTGGGATTATTTCTTAAGCCTTTGAACAAGTATATGTGTATCTTCCCGGAAAAAGAAGATCAGTGTTGACATCATCGCCATATTTAAATACAGCCATTACAAAACCTCCCGCGGGTCAGTTATTTTCCCCGTCAAAGCGCTTGCCACTACAGTAAGGGGGCTTGCAAGGTAAACTTCGGCGTTTTTACTCCCCATTCTTCCTTTGAAATTTCTGTTTGAGGAACTGACACAGACTTCCCCTTCAGCAAGAAGCCCCTGATGAGCGCCAAGGCATGGTCCGCAACCGGGAGGAAGAAGGATCCCCCCGGCGTCAATTAAAGAATTCAATGTTCCATCTTTAAGCCCTTCCTCAAGAATTGATTTTGAGGCAGGAAGTAGAAGAAGTCTGACATTTTTGGAAATTTTCTTTCCTTTCAGAATCTTTGCGGCAAGTCTGAAATCATTTAATCTTCCATTTGTGCAGGTTCCCAAAAGAGCTTGGTTTATTTCCTTTCCTTCAACATCTTTTACCTTTGCAGTATTGTCAACGGTGTGCGGCCTTGCAACCATCGGTTCTATTTCATCCAAATTGTAGTTAATAACCTTCTCGTAAGAAGCGTTTTCATCAGCCCATATCGGCTCAAATTCATTATCCTTTAACTTTCCTTTAAGGTATTCCTCTGTTATTTCGTCGCAGGGAAAGACGGCAATTTTTGCCCCCATTTCAATTCCCATATTGGCTATTGTGAACCTGTCGTCAATAGAAATATTTTTGATTTCTCCATCGTATTCAACCGCTTTATAATTCGCTCCGTCTGCGCCTATGTCCCCGATTATTTTCAAAACGAAATCTTTTCCGGTTGAATAGGTATTAAATTTACCCTTGACGACAATTTTAATGGATGAAGGGACTTTAAGCCAAGTCTCGCCGGTAAGAAGAAGAACAGCAGCTTCGGTTCTATCTATGCCGGTTGCAAAGCAGTTCAAAGCGCCGTACATACAGGTGTGGCTGTCAGATCCCAAAATCAATTTTCCGGGAGCGGCAAAACCTTTTTCAACGACAATCTGATGGCATACTCCTTCGCCGACATCAAAGAAATTCTCGATTTGGTAAGTTTTTACGAAATCTCTAATTTTTTTGTGTCCCGAAGCTGTTTTTTCATCAACAGCAGGAACGGTGTGGTCTATTGCTATTATTGAAAGGGATTTTGAGATAATTCCATACTTATTCAAATCTTCTTCCACTTTTGAAACTATGGCGCTTGTGTTGTCATGGGTTAAAAGGTGGTCGGGCTTGACTATTACTATCTGTCCCACTGAAACATCTGTGAGGGCTCCCTTTTTCATCAAAACTTTTTCAGCAAATGTGTGTCCCATTAGCAACTCCTAATTTACAGCAAACCGCCTTTAAGGTAAATCTCTTTTTGAACAGAAGACCATTTCTCAAATTTTAAAGTTTCACCGTTTTCTCTTATTATTTCGCCTTTTTCGAAATCAACCTCTATCATTTCGCCTTCTTTTAGCCCCTTGTCGATCAAATCGCTGACAACAATGGGGAACCCAGAATTTATTGCGTTTCTCTCGTAAATGGCTCCAAAACTTTTTGCGATGATCGCTCCTATTTTCAGCGCCTTAAAACAATCAACCGCCTGCTGTCTTGAAGAACCTGCTCCAAAGTTTTCTCTAGTTACAATTATATCACCCTCTTTTGCTTTTTGAGGAAAATCTTCATAACCTTTCAAATTACCAAAAGCAAACTGTCCCATCTCTTCAATCTTTGTGATTGCAAGGTGTTTGTTGTGGAAAATCATATCTGTGTCAATGTTGTCTTTTTTTATTAGCCAAACCCTTCCTTTGATTTTTAAGGGCTTCTTTTCTTGCGGTTTTTCCTTTTTTTCAACGGGGGAAGTTTTTTGCTCTTTTTGAGGCGGTTCAAATTCAATTTTCATATCAATATTTGAAGGGTCCGTTATAAATCCCGCAACAGCGGAAGCAGCCGCAACTTTTGGGCTTGAAAGATAAACTTCTCCTTTTCCCTGCTTTCCGGCGAAATTTCTGTTTCCTGTTGATACAGTAACTTCGTTTGGCCCATTTTGACCAACCTGCCCGGCGGCGCAACCTCCGCAACCTGCGTTTGATATCAACGCCCCAGCATCTTTGAATATTTTGAATAGCCCTTCATCCATAGCCATTTTCCATACTTCATCTGTTGATGGGACAATCTTTAAAACAACATTTTTTGCCACTTTTCTGTTTTTGAGAATTTCTGCCGCCTCCCTCAAATCTTCAATTCTTCCGTTTGTGCAAGAGCCGATGAAAACGCTGTCAACTCTCTTTCCTCTAACTTCTTCTATGGGAACTGCGTCTTCAGGATGTCCGGGCTTTGAAACCATTATTTCCGCTTTTGTCAAATCAAACCTGTCTGTCCTTAAATAATTTGCGTTTTTATCTGCGAAAACCGGCTCAAAATCTTTTTTGGTCGCTACATTCCTGAATTTGTCTATTATCTCTTCATTGGGCGGGAAAAAGATTATAATTGCTCCCATTTCAGTTGCCATTGAAGAGATAGTTATCCTTCCCGAAAGAGGAAGTTTTTCGGCATATTCTCCGTAAATCTCAGCCGAGACGCCTAATAGCCCGTTTGCCCCGTAATGCTTTAGAAGGAAGAGAGCCACATCTTTTGGCTCAACACCCTTTTTCGGCATCCCTTCCAAAACAATTTTCACACTTTGAGGAACCTTAAACCACACTTTTCCATAAGCGAAAGCAGCCGCAATATCTATGTCGCCCATTCCCTGACCGAAGGCGCCTATTGCTCCTAAAATATTTGCGTGAGAATCAGTTGAAACAAATGTTGATGAAGGATAAGCAAGCCCTTTATCAATCGCTATGTGAGTTCCGATGCCGCAATTGATGTCAAAAACTTTTATTCCCCATTTCTTTGCAAAAATCCTGCATTTTTGCTGATTTTCGGCGTATTTTTGGTCTGAGCCGGTGGGATTGCAATCAAATGTAAAAAAAGTTTTTGACGGATCTTCAATTGACAACCCATTTTCTTCAATATGCTTGACAACATTCGCTCCGCCGAAATCCCTCGCGACTCTTGAATCTATCTGAATGTTGACAATTTCTCCGGGAGAAACTGATTTTCTTTCACTATGCAAAGCGATAATTTTTTCAATGATTGTCATATCAATCAATCTCCTATAAGCGTTCCTTTTTCAAACATAACAAGGGGGTCAAATGTCGCAAAATCTGCTTGATGAATAAAAATCGTTTCGACAACTTTCGGCGCGCCCTCTCCCTCTTTCGCATGGCAGGCGATGATGTTCAAAATTTCCTCAGGCGCTCCCGCTTCTGAAGCGAATACCATTCCCGACATAGGATGGCGCAAAAGCTTTCCATTCCTGCTTTTTCTAAACCCCCCATTTCCGTCGGGCTCAATTTCAACAATTTTGCCTACATCGTGAAGAAGCGCTCCTGCAATCAACCTGTCAAAATTTATTTTGTAAGGGATTTTTTTGAAATGCTCTTTTTGAGCCAAAGCGAGATGATATGCTCCATAAGTTACAGCCAAAGTATGGTCAAGAAAACTTATCCCTTTGCAGTCAGTTAAAATTGAAAAAGGCATCGTCTTTAAATCTTCAACGCTTTTAAATTTGCTTTTTCTTAAGGCAAGTTCGTATGTTGTTACAACCGCTTCTCTTAATTTTTCGTCTTTAATTTTTAAAAGCCAATCTTTGAAGGTTTTCTCAATCTCTTTTCTTAAATTCCCTTTCATCTCAAACTCCTTATCATAGATAATATTTTGCCACTTGAATTTAAGTTTGGCAAATTTGAGGACATCCAAATTAAAAAGTTGAAATTTTTGTCAAAAGGTGTAAAATTACTGCTTTAGGTTTATCCTTTTAGGGGGCAACCCGCAGGGAGCTAAGATGAATGGTTCTAATTTCAAAGCGCTTGGAGTGAATCTTTTCACAAGATGCCCGTCTAATCCAATAATCACCACTCATAACCTTCCATATCCCGCAAATTCAATTTTTAATGCAGGGGCGGCAATGGTTGACGGCTGGACTGTTCTTCTTGCGAGAGTTGAAGATATGAGGGGTATTAGCCACCTTACTGTTTTAAGAAGCAAAGACGGCGTCTCAAATTGGATTGCTGATGAATCACCCTCTTTTCCGCCCGATCCCGAACACTGTCCGGAAGAACTTTGGGGTATTGAAGACCCAAGAATAACTTTTCTTGAAGACCTTCAGGTTTTTGCAGTTTGCTATACCGCCTATTCAAGAAGAGGCCCACAAGTTTCTTTGGCGTTTACAAAAGATTTTAAAACTTTTGAAAGGAAGGGAGTAATTCTCCCTCCTGAAGATAAAAACGCTTCTCTTTTTCCCTGCAAATTTAACGACAATTTTGCAGTTCTGCACAGGCCTGTAGCAGTAGGACAAGATTCAAACATCTGGATATCTTTCTCAACCGATTTGAAAAGGTGGGGAGACCATACTATGATTCTTGAGTGCAGAAGAGGCGCTTGGTGGGATAGCCACAGGATAGGCGCCTGTCCTCCGCCTTTAAGGACGGAGAAAGGATGGCTCTTGCTCTACCACGGCGTTAGGAATACAGTGTCTGGAGCCATTTACAGACTGGGAATCGCTCTTCTTGACTTGAACGATCCAACCAAAGTTTTGAGAAGGTCTGACGAATGGATTTTTGGTCCGAGTGAACCTTATGAACTTATAGGCGATGTCCACAATGTTGTCTTTCCCTGCGGATGGATTTATGAAGAAGAAAGCAGAAGAATAAGACTTTATTATGGAGCGGCAGATACTTCCATAGCGCTTGCGACGGCAAGTCTTGATGAAATTCTTGAATACCTTGAGACTTGTCCCCAGCCGAAATAAATAATTTGTGGCGCTCGGCAAAAAAAATAAAAACCCAAATTTGTCAATAGAATAAATTTCTCCAAAGACTTTTATTAGAGAAAATGGAAGATAAGCAACCAAACAATGGCAGGCAGTTTGCCTTCGGCAACCTGAAACATAATCAAAAATCTTCTTACAAAATTTCATTTTGCAGAATCTTTTTTCTTATGTTTCTGTAAATGGCTTCGCCATTTTCAGCCTGCCTA
>JAAZNT010000312.1 GCA_012798145.1 Thermoanaerobaculaceae bacterium
GCTTCTTTCTTCAAAAGAAATGCTTCTTTAAATGAAAGAATATCTTCTTCGATAAAAAGAAGGTCTTCTTCAAAGAAAAGAATGGTTTCTTTTGTGAAAAGAATAGTTTCTATAATGAAAAGAATATAGGCAAAGGTTGAAAGATTCTCCGCAAAGCAACGCCAAATGTCAGCGTTTTATCAAATTTCTTAAGGGAAGATTGGTGGTAACCCCTTCTTTATCCTCCCCTGAAATGGGAGGAAAAATTCCCCCTCGCTTTTCAGGAGAGGGCGGCGGGTGAGGTTTCCTTTTAAAAACGCAACTTGAATCACATCTTTCCCGCAAAAATTACTATTTAAATTTATTTTTCCCTAAACCCTATACTTTTTTCCTTGACAAATTTGCATATGAAGTTTTATATTTAAACCACCGGAGGTTTATTTGTTTGGATTGAAAGGTTCAAACAACTTGAAACTTTCTAAAACAAAAGTTGGCATAACTTTTGCTCAATCAATCAATCAATCAATCAATCAATCAATCAAAACAAACATTCAGAGAGAAATTCGCCCGCCCCCCGCCAAAATTTAAAAGTGCGTTTGAAAAGGTCTAAACAAAACGAAAAACTTTTAAATGGAGGCGGAAATGAAAAAATTAAGAATAATTGCGATAATTGCTTTAATAATATCATTTGGTTTGACTGCTATGAGCCAACAAAAGGTTTATAAGATAAAACCGATAAAGGGAAAAAAGAACGTTATAATTCAAAATCAGGATTTGGGGACAGGAATGACCAAATGGAGTGTTTCTCTTGAAAGGCTTTCAGGGCAGGCAAGTGATATTTACCTTCCTTCTGATGCCCTTGTTTTGGCTGAGGGAAACGGATACAACCCTCCCAATCCATCAAATTCTATAAAGATAAACTCAGCAAAAACTGCTGATGGCTTTTTGTTTAATGCAAAAGGACCAAAGAACAACAACATTCAAATTCACCTGAAAAAAAGCGCATCTTCAAATTCCTCATACACCTTGGAAGTCAATTTAAGGCAGGGTGAGAAATATGAATTTCCGATTTATTATCTTCCCAACCAATATTTGATGGTAAGGGGAAGCGCAAGCGACTATGAGAATATGGTTTCATCCATTTCAAGCAACCAATACTTCACTGAGAGTCTTTCTTATGTTGATGATGAGTTTGCCAAATATCAGTCAGAGCCTAATCTTGTGTGGTGGGCTGAAGCGTTCGTTGGTGTCTTTCAAGACTATGTTGATGTTGAAGCGATAGGGGATGTTGTTCCTTTAATAAATCTATATAGCTATACAATAACTTCATTAGAAGAAGAAACTTCCTGGTTTGAATGGAAATGCGGTTCATCTATAAATATTTTTCCTATTGAAAAAAACCAAATATTAGTTCTTACAGCTGAAAGCGAATGTTTAGTCGCACTTTCAGTAGGGGGAAGATATTTAGAATGTGCTTATTCATTTTGTCCATTGCCTGATCCAAATGACCCTTGGAATTCCGAAGACCAATGGAAAATGTGTGTTTTCGATTGCCAAAGAAGTGAACAACCAGTTCCTGGTCAGCAATGTCAAGATAGATGCAAAGACACTTATGAGATTCAAAGAAATGCATGCAAATTGGATTGTGGAAGTAATAGTAGTTGTTTGGACTCATGTTATGATGAAGCTCAAAGTTCTTTTCAACAATGTTGGAATGCCTGCAACCAACAATAACAATGTTTTTATTATAAGAAGGGA
>JAAZNT010000313.1 GCA_012798145.1 Thermoanaerobaculaceae bacterium
TATGTCGGTTATCTGCATAGGGGGATAGAAAAAATCGCCGAAAACAAGACGCTGCATCAGGTTATTCCATACACAGACAGGATGGATTATCTTTCCCCAATTTCCAACAATATTGGATTATGCCTTGCAGTTGAAAAACTAATCGGCTTTGAAACGACAGAGAAATGCAGGGTAATGAGGGTTGTTGCTTGTGAACTTGCAAGAATTTCTTCCCACCTTTTGTGGCTTGCAACAGACGCGCTTGATGTCGGGGCGGGAACGGTCTATTTTTATGCTTTTACGGAAAGAGAAAAATATTACGATCTTTTTGAAGAAATGACGGGAGTTAGGTTCACTGTATCTTACGGAAGAATTGGCGGGCTCTCGAGAGATTGGGAAAGCGGGCTTGACAAGAAAATTCTTGATGTTGTTTCAGAGACTCCTAAATGTCTCAATGAAATAGAAAGACTTTTAACAAGAAATAGGATATGGATAGAACGAAACCAAGATGTCGGAGTGATTTCTAAGGAGGATGCCATAGCCCTATCTCTTTCTGGTCCAAATTTAAGGGCTTCAGGAGTTGAATGGGATATAAGGAAAGCGTATCCCTATCTTGGATATGAAAGATACAAATTTGAGATCCCTGTTGGAGAGCACGGCGACTGCTATGACAGATATCTTGTTAGGATGGAAGAGATGCGCCAAAGCATTGAAATTATAAAGCAGGCGCTTAAAGAGTATGATGAAAAATCTGAATTATGGCCCTCTGATTTAGAATCTCAAAAAGTTTTTTATCCTCCAAAAGATAAAGTTCTAACAAGTATGGAAGAGCTTATTCACCAGTTTATGGTTGCCACAGACGGGCCTAAAACCCCTAAATACGAAGAGATCTATTTTTCAATTGAAGCGCCTAAAGGGGAACTTGGCTTTTACATTGTCGGCTCTGGAACAAATGTGGCTCATAGATTGCATTTCAGAAGCCCCTCTTTTGTCAATTTACAGTCTCTTCCTTTAATGGTTCAAGGTGATATGGTAGCGGATGTCATTGCAACAGTTGCTTCTTTAGACCCTGTTCTCGGAGAAGTTGACAGATGAGCAAAAGCGTTAAGGAACTTCTTTCAGACAAAGAGTTTATAAGGAAAGTTGAAAAACTTAAGAAACTCTATCCGGAAGAAAGAAGTTCGCTTCTTGCCCTTTTGCATCTGTGTCAAAATGAAATTAGTTATATACCCCACGAGTTTCAGGAATTTGTGGCAAAAGAGCTGAACATTTCTCCCGCTCATATCAAAGGTGTCGTCACATTTTATGAAATGTTTTTTGATAAGCCCAAAGGAAAATATTTGATTCAGGTTTGCAGGACTCTGCCGTGTATGCTTGCGGGAGCGGAAATCCTTCTCGAACACATTTCAACAAAACTCGGAATCCAGCCGGGCCAGACAACCCCTGACGGGAAATACACATTGGTAAATGTTGAATGTCTCGCCTGCTGTGATAAAGGGCCTGCTATAATGATAAATGACAATCTCTACACAAGAGTAACTCCCGATGAATTTGACAACATTTTAAAGGAACTTAAGTGATGGCGTTAGAAGAGAAGATTTTGACTGCAAATATAGGAAAGAAAACCTCTTCAGATATAGATTCGGCTATGCAGGGAGGCGCTTATGAAGCCCTGATAAAAGCCCTAACAAAAATGACTCCCGAGCAGGTTCTTAACGAAGTGAAGATTTCAAATTTGAAGGGAAGAGGCGGAGCAGGTTTCCCTACCGCTCTTAAGTGGAGTTTTCTTCCCAAAGAAAAGAAGAAAATCAAGTATCTTGTATGTAACGCCGATGAAAGCGAGCCGGGAACATTCAAAGACAGACTCATTATTGAAAATGACCCTCACAAAATTATTGAAGGGATAATAATCGCTGCTTACGCAACCAACGCAAATGCCGGATTTATTTACATCAGGGGAGAGATGCCATTGGGAGCGAAAATTTTGGAGAAAGCGATATCTCAAGCGTATGAAAGACATTTCCTTGGGAAAAACATTATGGGTTCCGGGCTTGATTTTGATATTTTTCTTGTAAGAGGAGCGGGGGCATATATATGTGGAGAGGAAACTGCGTTGATGAACAGCATTGAAGGCAAGAGGGGAGAACCGAGAATAAAGCCTCCATTTCCTGCTTCTTACGGTGTTTATGGAAAACCCTCAAATATAAACAATGTCGAAACCTATGCAAATGTTCCTGCGATAATTAAAAACGGCGGTAACTGGTATGCCAATTTGGGCAGCAAAGACACCCCCGGAACGAGACTTTTCGGGCTTTCAGGACATATTAAAAAACCGGGGATTTACGAATTGACATCTGATGTTACTGTAAGAGAGCTAATATTTAATTACGGCGGAGGAATTTTAGGAGATAAAAAGTTGAAGGCGGTCATACCGGGAGGGTCGTCTGTTCCAGTGTTAACTTCAAATGAAATTGATGTTGAAATGGATTCCGCCGGTCTTAAAAAAGTTGGGAGTATGCCGGGATCAGCCGGGGTTATCGTAATGAACGAAACTGTTTGTATGGTGAAAGCGCTTTTGAATCTTATAAAATTTTATGAGCACGAATCTTGCGGGCAGTGCACCCCCTGCAGAGAAGGAACTCATTTCTTGAGGTTGATTATTGAAGATATTGAAAAAGGAGAAGGAAAAGAAGGCGACTTAGAAAAGATTTTATCATTGTGCAAAAACATTATGGGAAGAACAATCTGTCCTTTAGGAGATGCTGCGGCGATGCCGTGCGAATCTTTTGTGAAAAAATTCAGGGAAGAGTTTGAGTACCACATTAAAGAAAAAAAATGCCTTCCCGAAACAATAAAAATGACTACGGTGTTTTAGGTAAAGAATATGGCGCTTGTCCTTATAGATGGAAAAGAAATTGTTGTGAACCCGGAAGAGACGCTTCTTCAAGCTGCTTTAAGGCAGAACATTTACATTCCTTATTACTGCTATCATCCGTCTCTTTCAATAGTCGGGCAGTGCAGAATGTGCCTTGTCAAAGTAGAAGGCGCGCCAAAACTCTTAACTGCCTGCACAACTTATGTCCCTGAACTTCCCAAAGAGAAAAAAATTGACGGCAAATATGATATGAAAATTTTCACAAAAAGTGAAGAGGTGAAAGAAGCCCAAAGGGGAGTGCTTGAGTTTTTGCTTTTAAATCATCCTCTTGATTGCCCAATCTGCGATCAGGCGGGGGAATGTCAACTCCAGATCTATTCTTATGAGTATGGCAATTCAAGGTCGGAATTTAGGTTTGAGAAGCTTCACGCTCCCAAAAGGGTTGATTTGGGAGAGCATATTGTCTATGATGCAGAGAGATGCATTAAATGCACAAGGTGCATAAGATTTTGCAATGAAGTTACAAAAAGTGGTGAATTGACGCTGATTAAAAGAGGTGTCCACACTTATGTTGACACATTTGAAGGAAAGTCTTTAAACAATCCATATTCAATATGCACAGCTGACATCTGCCCGGTTGGAGCGCTCACTTATAAAGAATTCAGGTTTAAGGAAAGAGTGTGGTTTCTTCAGGCGACAAATTCTGTTTGTCCAGAATGTTCAAGGAACTGCTCTATAAGGGTTGACACCTACAAAGGCGAGATTATGAGAATTGTTCCAAGGTTCAATCCTTCAGTCAACGGTTATTTTATGTGCGATTATGGAAGGCTTGTTTCGGAAAGAATTAAAAATAAAGAAGTAAGGGAAATCCCATCTTTAAGAGAAAAGGGAATTTTAGAGCCGAGGATGGAAAAAGGTTTTTATAAAATTTTACTTTCAAAGATCACCAGAAAATATGAGCCAAAAGATGTTGCTGTGATACTTTCAGGAAGAATGACAAACGAGGAGCTGGAATCTTTCAAAGTATTTTCTCTTATTGTGTTTGGCGAAATATTGGGTGATGTCCTTTACATTACAGGTGAAAAGGACGACATACTTGTTAAAGATGAGAAAAGGGCAAACTATTGTGGAGCAAAGTTTTTTGATTTGAAGTTCACAAAGGCAAATGAAAATATTAAAAACATAATTAAAGGCAAAAAACTTGTTATTTCAATAAGAGAGGATATTTTTAAGGGAATCAAAGAGGAGCAAGTTAAGGAGATTCTGTCTTCTGTCGAAATTTTTGTCGTGATGGACGCCTTTTTCACGGAGACGGCGAAGATGAGCAATTTCTATATTCCTCTTGCTTCTTGGTTTGAAATGGAGGGAACGACATTTAATTATGACGCCCATTTACAGAAAATTTCAAAGTGCGTTTCTCCTCCTAAGGGCAGAAAACCTTTTTATGATGTCGTTTCTTTAATGCTGAATCTTTTGACAGAAATGGAAATCAAAGATTTTGAGACTGCAAAAGAAAAAGAAATTGAGAGCGTTAAAAAGGTTCTTGATACTTTCAAAGAAAGGGATGTTATGAAGGGTGGCTTTGTTCCTTGGTTCAAGGAAGTAAAAAATGCTATTCCTCAACTTAAAAATATTTCGCTGAAAGATTTGGCTCCTCTCGGCTTTTCAGCAAAAGGAAAAAAAGATGGAGATAATTAACCTTCTTCTTCCAGCAGTGATAAAAATAGTTGTTGTCCTTGGCGTCCTGCTGACAGGTGTCGCTTACACAACCCTTGCGGAAAGGAAGGTTTCGGCGTATCTTCAAGACAGAGTTGGTCCAAACAGAGTTGGTCCTTTCGGGCTGCTTCAGCCGGTTGCAGATGGAATCAAATTCTTCTTGAAAGAAGATATAACTCCCAAAAGAGCGTATAAGGCGACTTATTTTCTGGCTCCCCTTTGCACATTGATCCCTGCTCTAATAACTTTTGCTGTGATTCCTTTTGGAGAAAACATTTCATTGGGAGGGAAATCCTACCGGCTTTGGATAGCGGAAAATATGGATTTAGGGCTTGTTTATCTTCTTGCGGTCTCTTCGCTTGGGGTTTATGGAATTATATTGGCGGGGCTTTCTTCAAACAACAAATATTCGCTCTTAGGATCCCTTCGTTCAGTAAATCAGGTTGTGTCTTATGAAGTGGCTTTAGGGCTTGGCATTCTGCCGATCGCTCTCAGTTCGAACGGCTTTAACATTGACGATATTGTCAAATCACAGCAAAACGGATTGTGGTTTGTTGTGCCCCACTTTGTCGCTTTTGTTATTTTTCTTGCGGCAATGTTCGCCGAGACAAACAGGCTTCCTTTTGACCTTCCTGAA
>JAAZNT010000314.1 GCA_012798145.1 Thermoanaerobaculaceae bacterium
GGGATTACTATTGTAAAAGGTTTCTTTTCACTTCTGGGATCTGCTTTAAATACGCCTGAACTCTCCCATTGAGAATATATTCTTTCTTCGCATTCCTTTGGTTCGTAAGATTTGGGTATTTCCATTGTTTCCTCTTAACAATCAAAGGCTGCCCGCAAATATGGGACAGCCCTTAAAAAAGACAAAGCAAAATCTTTAGTTTATTTTTCAGTTTCCTTTTCCAGTTCTTCTATTCTCTTTTTGATAATGGTGTTGGCAAGTTCTGGAATAACTTCCCAAGCAATATTTTTAATAATTGATGGAGCAAGTTCCTCAACAACTTTTCTCACTACGCTCTCAACAATTTCCGGGGAAACTTCAACTTTTTCAACCTTTGGCAATGAAGTTTCTTCTTTTTCAAGCGATTTTTCTTCTTTTATTTGCTCTTCTTCTTTTTCTATAACTTCTTCCTGAACAAATTTTTCTTCCTGAGGAATCTCCTCGTTTTGCGGAAGAGATGGTTCAAAAGGTTGCTCAACCTCTTTTGGCGGTTCTTCCTCCATAACGCTTTCTTCTTGAACTTCCTCTTCTTTGAATTCCTCCGCTTTTTGCTGTCCCTCCGCAACCATCATAACTTGTTCGCTCAAATCCGTAACAATCTCTGGAGTTTCCGGCACAGATGGGGTTTCTACAAAAGATGGAACGCTTTCAAAAAATGACGGCTCTTTTTCTTCTCCCACTTCAACGACATTCTCTTGAGGATATGAAGTGGGAACTTCATCTGAAGGCGCTGATTCTTGAACAAATCCTTCTTCAGAAAGTTGCTCCCCTTTCTCTATTTGAGGTTCCTGTTCAACCTCACTAACTGTTGGAGTGGGGATCTCAACTACCCCTTCTTCAAAAGAAGGTTTTTCTGGAAATTCCGGTTGCTCTTCAAAAGCTCTTTCAGAAATATCAAATTCTGGCTGAGGCGCTTGAATTTCTTCTCCTTTGAATTCTTCCTGAGCTGGTTCTCTTTCTTCTTCTGCAGGGGTTTCCACTTGAGCGGGAGGCTCTTCAACAACCTGTTCAACGGGAGGCGTCTCTTCAAAAGTTGGCAGCGGAGGCTCGGCAAGGGCTTCAAAGCCCTCAAAATCTGCCGGCGGAAGCTGCTCTGAAGAAATGGCTGTCGCTTCAGCAGGACTTTCCTCAATTTGCGGAGATTGGATCTCGTCAACAGAAGGAATAAAATCAGCCGCTATTGATGAGGAAACACCTTTTTCTTCTTCTTTCAACTCTTCCACTTTGGGGAATTCCTGCTCTTGTTCGGATTCCATTTCTTCAATGTATCGATCAGCCACAACTCCGGGAACTTGATATTCCTGCCGAGATTGAAATATGGTTGCGGGTGGAATTTTCTCAACATTCTCTACCTTTACTTTCTGAGCAAGCAGACTTTCCACTTTTTCCACAAGCATTTTTGAATCAAATGGTTTTGTCACATAGGCTTCCGCCCCGCTCTTCTTAGCCCTTTCCTCGTCAAACGGCTCAAAAGTTCCAGTGAGCAAAATCACAGGAATAGCGGAATACTGCGGATTTTTCTTTATAAACTCCGCAACTTCATAGCCGCTCATTTCCGGCATTATGATGTCAACTATTGCGATATCAGGCCTATCTTTGGTCAACTGCTCGACCGCAAGTTTCCCATTGGAGACGCTTGTAATCTGATAGTCTCCTTCGGCGAATGTAAGTTCCACAACCTTTTGAATTGTTACGCTGTCATCGGCCAATAAAATCTTCTTGGGCATCTTGACCCCCTATCTTGGTCAAATTCTAAACTACCAAACTATATTTTAATTAAACCCTGCCAATTTGTAAAGTTTTTCAATGTCAAGGACAGGGATTTCAAACAAACCTTTATACATTATCTCTTCAGTAAACACTTCGCTATGCTCAATGTTTTCAGCCAATTTAGCTTCATATTCGCTCAATTCAAGAACCCTTTTTATGGGCATTGAAAAGTAATGTCCCTGATAGTTCAGAACCAGAAGGGAACCACTATATTCTCCAAAACCGCTCTCTCCAAGAAAAAAAACGGGGATTAAAAATTCTTCCCCCAAAAAGAAGCCACCAACGAAACTTTTTGAAAAAGGGAGAGGATAAATAGTTTTGTCAAACGCAATCTGAAAAACATAATTATGTTTGACAGCAAAAAGCGACCCGTCATTCTCTCCCACAAGATACTGCTCTTTAGCCATTGCAAACCTTCATCAATCCTTCTGGAACCACTGTAAAGGCAATTTCGCTTTTCTTGCAAAGAACCGCCCTCGCCCAAAAGTTTTCCGCCTCAAATAGTGAAGGATTCAGTGGAAAAAGTTTTGACCACTCACTCGTCTTTTCAAACTGACACCCGTTGACAAGAAATGACGACCCATCTTTTAACATCAAAACCACCATCAATTCTTCTTTCTCTTTCTTTCCCCCGAAAACCTTGACCAAATCATAAGATTCTTCTTTTGCCTGAGGAAAAGCGGGATCAAAAGAATGAAATATCCTATTAAGCAAATCTATGTCAAAAGCAAGTTTAAAACTGAGCCCTATCTCTGCAAAAAGGTATTCAGCCATAAGTCTCCTCTATCTTTAAAGTTTATAACAAAGCATTAATTTGTCAAGCGGTTGATTTGTAAGCAAAGATTTTAAACACTAATTTGTCATTAAAAAACCTTTAACAAGCGATAAGAGATTGCTTAGAGAAAATGGAAGATAAGTGCACATAGGCGCTGGGGGACAAGATGCAAGGAAGACGAGGGGCACCACCAATCTCCCAATTTCTGGGGGAGACAAAGAAGGGGTTTCCTTAAGAGGAAGACTGTTTCGCTTGTCAAATCTTCGAAGATAATCTCGCAGTGACTGCGTTGTTTAGAGGTAACCTCACCCCGCCCTCTCCTGAAAGGCGAGGGGGGAAATTTTTCCTCCCATTTCTGCGGGAGACAAAGAATGGGTTTCCACAAGTTGAAACCTCTGCAGTGCTGATAATAAAGAAGATTTTTTATAAAAAGGAAAAAACTTTTTGCAGGAAGATTGAATAAGGTTGCGCGTCACGA
>JAAZNT010000315.1 GCA_012798145.1 Thermoanaerobaculaceae bacterium
TTGAGCGTCATTCTGATTGTTTCCCTCGCTTTTGACCCGTGAAGAATCTTGTTGCTTCGAAGTGGGGAGATCCTTCAGGGGTAACAGCTTCGAAGGAGCGTTCAGGATGACAAGGGGGAGGTTGCTGCGAAGAAAAAATCGCAGTGACTGCGTTTTTTAGTTGAAACCTCACCCCGCCCCTCTCCTGAAAGGCGAAAGGGGATTGATTTTAAACGGCGGCTCTTAATGCTTCGGCGGGTTCAAGTTTTGAAGCGATGTTTGCGGGGTAAATTCCAAAGACAATCCCTGTCAGGATTGAGAAAGTGAATGCAATTATTATTGTTGAAAAGGGGAAAATTATCTCCCATCCGTTGATTTTGCTGATTATACAGCAACCTATCAGCCCGATTATCGTTCCGACGATTCCGCCCATAACTGAAAGCGCTGAGGCTTCAAGGAGGAACTGAACCAGAATGTCTTTGTGCCTTGCTCCTATGGCTCTTCTTAACCCGACTTCTCTTTTTCTCTCTCTTAATGAAATAAGCATAACAGCGAAAATTCCTATTCCGCCTGTCAAAAGCGACAAGCCGGCGACAATCGCTATAAGATAGCCAAAGGCGCTTTGAGTTTCCATTTCAGTTGAAAGAAGCTGGCTCTGGTCAAGTATTGTAAAGTCGTCTTCTTTGCCCGCCCTTATTCTATGGTTTTTTCTCAAGATCTCGGCAATTTCTTCTTTTGCCAATTCAATGGAATTTTTATCTTGGGCTTGAATTATGATTGAATCAAGAAAAGTAACATCAAATATTCTTTTCATCGCTGTTGAAAGCGGGACATAGACGGCGTTGTCAAGGTCGTCTCCTCCGAGGTCTTGTCCCCTTTCTGAAGAGACACCTATTATTTTTAGCGGAATTTTGCCGATGTTTAAAGTTTCTCCAACGGGGTCGATGTCGCCAAAAAGATTTGTTTTTACTGTTTTTCCTACTATGCACACCCTTGCTATTTTCGCTTCGTCCATATCTGTAAAGAGTTTTCCGGAATCTGCTTTCACTCTCCAGATTTCAAAAACTTGGGGCTCAACTCCTATTATTGTGGTATTTGTCCTTACATTCTTGTATGTCACCGCCGATCTTCTGTCAAAAAGTCCTCCCGCTCTTTTAACAGAAGAAACTTTTCTTTCTATTGCTCTCACATCTTTGGGGGTCAGAGTTGTGTATCTTGAAACCTGCCTTGATCTCCCACCGACATTTTTGAATTTTCCCGCCTGAATGGTTATCAAATCAGTTCCCATTCCTTCAATTTTTTTTGCGGTTTCGCGCTGAAGCGATTGTCCCGCTCCAACCATCATAACCACAGCCGCCACGCCCACTCCGACAGCCATTGAAGAAAGGAAGGTTCTCATTTTATGACCGAAAAGAACATTTAGGGATATTGCGAATGTCCTTTTTATATTCATCTCAAAGCCTCAATGGGAGTGAGTTTTGAAGCTCTTCTTGCCGGCTGGACTCCAAAGAAAACGCCAACAAGGAAGGAAAAAATGAAGCCGTAAAGCAGAACTCTTAATGTGAAAGCCATAGGAATCATCGGCATAATTTTTGGCAAAAGAAAAATCGGAATAAGGCCAAGAATTACTCCGAGAATCATCCCAAGAATTGAAATTGTCACCGATTCCAAAAGAAACTCAATAAAAATGTCTTTTTGGGTTGCTCCCACAGCCCTTTTCAAGCCAATTTCTTTAACTCTTTCGCTCACCGAGAGGAGAAGAATGTTCATAAGAACCATTCCTCCCACAAATAACGCAACTCCAGCAA
>JAAZNT010000316.1 GCA_012798145.1 Thermoanaerobaculaceae bacterium
AAAAGGTCCTCTCTGAAAAGCCCTTTAAAAATTTGCTCCTGAAGGTCTTTATTGGTGGCTGAAATAATTCTAACATCAACCTTTATGGGAGTATTATCGCCTATTCTTCTGATTTCACCATCCTGCAGCGCCCTCAAAATCTTTGCCTGAGAAGAAAGCGAAAGGTCTCCTATTTCGTCAAGGAAAAGCGTTCCTCCGTCAGCCACTTCAAAAAGTCCCGGTTTGTCGTGCGTAGCCCCCGTGTAAGAACCTTTTCTATAACCAAAAAGTTCGCTTTCAAGAAGAGTCTCTGGAATTGAAGCGCAGTTCTGCACAATAAATCTTTTGTCTCTCCTTTGAGATTTAGTGTGTATCGCTCTTGCAATAAGTTCTTTTCCTGTTCCGCTCTCCCCAAGAATAAGAACCGAAACATTTGAAGGGGCTATCAAATCAAGAGTGTCAAAGATTGAAAGCATCAGCTGAGAATTTGTTATGATTTCAGGGTATTCCCTTTCGTATGAAGACTTCTCGCCCGAAAACACTGCTGCGGTTCCAATGCTTTCCTTTTCAAGGAGGTGGTTTATTGTAGGAACTGAAAGTTTTACAAACGCTTTCAAAAAATTTGAATCCCTTTCTGAAAACGCCCCCTCTTTTTTTCCGTGGTCAAGATAAATTGCTCCAAGAACATTTCCTCTGTAAATCATCGGGACACAAATAATGCTTAAGATATTGTAATGGATGGCGCTTTCACTGTGAAATCTCTCGTCCTTCTGGGCGTTGGCGGTTACAAGTCCCTCTTTTTCTTTTATAGCCTCTTTCACAACAGACAGAGCAACATTTTGAGCATCGGCAAGGTCGTCGGGGAAAAGCGACCTTGACGCCGTTGGATAAATAGCCCCTGCTCTATCCACAAGAAAAATAACGCCCCTTTCTGCGTTAAGGTTTTCAATCGCAAGATCAACCAAATTGTCAAGAAGAGCATTGACTTCGGTAAAAGAGTTCAAAACATTTGAAAGGCGAAAAAGAGTCTCGAGATCCGTTCTGTCTTTCAGACCCGCAAGTTCATCTTTTTCAGGTTCAGTCAAATTAAAAGTCATACTAAGAGTTTAACTCCCCTATTTTCTCTTTCAGTTTTGTCTCCAACACATCTTGATTGGCTCCGTTTCCAAGGACAAAAGTCGCCGGCGGCATTTTGCTATTTTCTCTGATTTTTGCTTTTTCATCCTGCAGAATTTTAAGGGCCTCATTGTATGCTTTGAGCGCCTCTTCCTTTTTGTTGTTTCTTTGGTAAAATTCTCCCAACATTTCCATTCCGAGAGGTTTGGGAAGGTCTGGAGCATTCAAATTTGAAATCTCTTTATAAAAGTTTTCCGCTTTTGCAAAGTCATTCTGCATTTCATATATTTTTGCTTTAAGTTGCAAAGCGGAAACTTTGAACCTTTCGTCTTTTGCAATCTCATCAAGAATTTTCAAAGATTCTTCGTAACTACCTTTTCTTGCAAGGTCTGATGCCTTTGCCATCATCGCTGTGTTCTTCTGGCTCTTTTTCGGTCCATTTGCTATTAGTTCATTTATCTTCTTGTTAAGTTCGGAAGACTTCTCATCATCTGAAAGATAAGTTTTCATTCCACTTTTGACATAATTTTCCCTTTCAGGATTGTCTTTAGCCATAACAGGAGCGTCTGCAATCTCAAGAATTTCATTCACAAGCAAGTCGTTTTTTTCATTTTTGATTTGAAGGTTCTCCATATAAAAATAGATTCCTGCAACGGAAAGGACAATCACTCCGAACCCTAACAAATAGTATTTCCAATAAACTTCAAGACTTGTTTCAATTTCAGAAAAAGTTTTTGCCAAAAACTCTCTAAATGGATCTTTGCGGATTTCTTCTTTCTTAAGTTTTCTTTTTACCATCAAATCTCTCCTTTTCAATAAGTGGTGTGCCTGGCGGGACTTGAACCCACGACCCCCTGCTTAGGAGGCAGGTGCTCTATCCACTGAGCTACAGGCACTCAATATAAATTAGTATTGTATCTCAAAATCATCCATTTCCTCAAGTTTTGATGAGGGGTCAAAAGACACAACTGAAAAAACCGCCGCTGCGGGAGGACCTATAGACAACTCTTTTTCAAGTTTTTCTATGGCTGTTTTTTCGCCATAAGCGCAAACTTCAACCGAGCCGTCGGGAAGATTTTTGACATAACCCTTTAATAAAAGTGCTTTGGCTTTTTTGTGAACGAAGTATCTGAAGCCGACGCCCTGCACATTTCCTTTTATTCGCCATCCTTTTTTGAACATCTTTTCACCTATTCATAACCAAATCGTTGCATAAAAATAAAATAAATGTTATCATAACTTTCTTGTGATTTTAAAAGGAGGATAATATGAAAAAACTGTTCGTGTTTTTGCTCGCAATCGGTTTGCTCTTCTTGTTTTCCTGCCAGTCAAAAGAATCAGCGGCAATTTCCTCTCAAATGAAGCAGGTCCAAAAGATCGCCAAGATTGAAAAAGACATCAATGAAAAACAGGAAAAACTAAATGAAATGATAAGACAGTATGTAAAAGAGGGAGGCAAAGATCTTGGGCTTGTTCTTGACCAGAATCTTGGCCCAGAGCAAAGAGAAGTTCTTGAAAAGAAACTCCAAAGCGAAGAGGGAATTGGATATAAAGACCTTATTTCAGACATTCTCAAAAAACAAAAAGAGATTGAAGATCTAAGAGTTCAAGTACAAGACCTTGAAAAGAAACTCCCTTCTCCAACAGTTGTAAAGAAAGGCGATCGCCATTTTGATATCGCTATGAATTTCTTGACCAAAGAAAAAGGTTTGGATGAAGCGACAGCAAAAAAACTTGTCTATCAAACCAACATTATGGATGAACTTGTACCCGGATTTAAAGTATGGAATTTCTATGATGATGGCGTTTACGGAACTTTTGTCACACAGGGTGACGCTGCTGTCAGCCCATATGGAGTAATCCAAGCAGCAAAAACCAAACTTGTCAATGAGAAAAACGAAGCAATCAGCCAGAAAGAAATTCTTCAAAAAGAGAAGAGCACCCTTCTTGAACAGGTTGCCGATTTAGAACAAAGAAGAGACCAACTCAATCAGGATGTTATGCTTCTTCAGCAGGAACGGGAAGAATTGGTAAGAAAACTTGCTGAAACCAGAGACCTTTCAGAAGAATTGAAATCAAAACTCAACAGCGTTTTTTATAGGGCTGGCGAAAGGAAAACACTTGTTGATTCAGGGCTTGTAAAGGATCCTCTTTTTGGTTCAGCAACAATCCTCAAATTCAACGAGGAAAATTTTCCTGACAGGATAGACCTAAGAACTTCAGATTCCATTTCAATTTCCGCTGAAAAATGTGGAGTTCCTTCAATAAAGAAGGTAAGAGTCGTTCCTACCGCATTCAAAAACGATGTTGACTACAAAGTTGAAATATCTCCCGACGGTTCTTCAGCAAATGTCAAAATCTTAAACAAAGACAAATTCAGGGCTGAACGAACTGTTGTTTTGTTAGTCAATTAAAAGATAAACATAGTTTTCTCCTAAAGGGAAAGCGGGAATCAATTCCGCTTTCCCTTTTTTTATCTCCTTGCCATAATTTCTTCTTTAATTTATACTTTTTGCTTGAAGGATTAGATGAGCATACTGCAAAGAGATCTTAAAGATACAAGAAAATTGTCAAGAATTCTTTCGCTGGTTGAAAACCGCCAAAAGGGATACACCGAGATTTTGAAAGAGTGCTTTCTTCTTTCTGGAAAATCAAAAGTGGTTGGAATCACGGGTCCACCCGGAGCCGGAAAATCAACCCTTACATCCACGCTGATTGGTCATTTAAGAAAAGAAGGCGCTTGCGTTGCAGTGCTTGCCATCGACCCTTCTTCTTCCTTTTCCGGCGGAGCAATTCTTGGCGACAGAATAAGAATGCTTAACCACTCCCTTGACACAAAAGTTTATATTCGCTCCGCCGCCACAAGGGGAGCGATGGGAGGGCTCTGCCCTGCAGCTTCTGATATGATTACTGTGCTTGACGCCGCTGGATTTGATTACATTCTTGTTGAAACTGTGGGGGTTGGCCAAGATGAAATTGATGTGGTTAGAGAAACTGACACTGTACTTCTTGTTCTTGTTCCGGGACTTGGAGACGACATCCAAGCGTTGAAAGCTGGAATTATGGAGATTGCAGATATTTTTGTTGTCAACAAATCTGACAGAGAAGGTTCAAACAAACTTGTAAATGAAATTGAATATATTTTGTCGCTGTCGCAATCAAAAAAAGAATGGAATCCGCCTGTTTTGAAAACCGTCGCTTCAAAAAATGAAGGTATTAATGAACTTATTTTTGAAATTAAAAAGCACCTCAATTTCCTTGAATCAACATCATTGCTTGCTGAAAAGAGAAAAACAAGAGCGGCGCTGAAACTGAGAAGACTTTTACTGGAGGGTCTTGAGAATAGAATAAGAAACGGGCCGCTCAAAAGTGAGGAAGAAAGAAAACTTATGGAAGCATTTTTAAGAAAAGAAAAGGATCCTTATTCTGTAGCTGAAGAGATAGTTGAATCTGTTATTTTGGAGGAATTGCAATGAAAATTGATCACATTGGAATCGCAGTAGAATCTATTGAAAAAGTTGCACAATTTTACAAAGACCTTGAACTTGACATCTGCCACACAGAAGAAGTAAAAGACCAGCAGGTCAAAGCGTCGATGATTATGATTGGGGAAAGCAGGATTGAACTACTTGAATCTCTCTCTCCTGAAGGACCAATTGGGAAATTCATCGCCAAAAAAGGTCCATCGATACACCACATTGCTATTGAAGTTCAAAATCTTGAGGCAAAATTAAAGGAACTTGAGGAAAAAGGTTACTCCCTCATAGACAAAACTCCAAGAATGGGCGCAGGCGGAAACAAAATTGCTTTTGTCCATCCTAAATCAAGCGGAGGAGTTTTGATAGAACTTTGTGAGAAATGCAAATGAAATCTTTTCCCCAAAAAAAAGGGGGCAGACCTAAAATTAAAACTGTTGGTGAAATAGTGGTGCTTTATTTGAAAGAGCCGAGAGAAAAAATGTGGGGCGTACTTCTTGAAACATCCTCTTCAGGGGTGTGGTTCAGGGGACTTGAACTGAATGCTTTTGAAGATTTCGCCCGTCAGGAAGCGGGTAAGAGAGAGCCCCTTGTTGGACCAAACACCCTTTTCTTTCCCTATTTGCGAGTGGAAAAAATAATCATTGACGAAAACATAGGTAAATTTCCCTCCTTCAAGCAAAAATTTGAAGAGATAAGCGGACTTAAAGCAATAGAAAGGCTTCTGGAAAATGAGCTATGACCCTTCGGACGAAGAATTTGAAATTCTTTTGAACGACATTGTAAAAGTATTTGATATACTGCCATTAAGAACTAAAAAATTGCTTTTTGTTAATCTTTTTGACAAAATATCCTCTCTTAAGGTTATGCTTGAAGAAGATCAAAAAAAAGTCAGCGATGAGGATTTGTATTTGGCGCTGACAAGCAAATTTGATAGAATTCAAATTCTTAGGGTTGCTGAGGCAATGAAATTTCTTAGTG
>JAAZNT010000317.1 GCA_012798145.1 Thermoanaerobaculaceae bacterium
ATCTCTGTTGATGTAGCGATGATGATTTTGGGCAAGGGCAAGTTTCCATCCCCTGTCGGTTTTCAACTCAAAAAGAAAGTCGATTTTTCAAACTGCCAAATTGAAATAATGGATAATGATGTGATTTTCTCAATGGAAGTTGAGGGAAAATGTTTACGGGGATAATAAAAGAAGTTGGAACAATAGATAAAATTGAAAAAGCAAAACAGGGGATTAAAATCTCTATCAAATGTCAGAAAGTTCTGGAAGCGCTTAATCTTGGGGACAGCGTTAGTGTTGACGGCGTCTGTCTTACAGCGTCAGCAATCTCAAAAAATTCCTTCTCTGTTTACGCAAGCGAAGAAACCATTAAAAAAACAACTTTAGCAAAATTAAGAAAAGGCGCTCTTGTTAATCTTGAACCGGCTCTAAAAGCGCAAGACCCCATAGGGGGACATTTTGTTCAGGGTCATATTGAAGGAATTGGAAGAGTCCTTTCTATTTCAAAAAAAGGAGAGGAGATTCATTTGAAAATAAAGATCCCCAAAGAACTTTTAAAAAATGTAATTGAAAAGGGCTCGATTGCAGTTTCTGGAGTTAGTCTGACGGTATCAGCAATAAAGAGCGATGTTGTTGACATATTTCTGATTCCATTTACATTGAATTCAACAAATTTAAAAAACCTTGAAAAAGATTCCCCAGTCAACATTGAGACAGACATCCTCTGCAGGACAGTTGTTTCATTCCTTGAAAAAAGAGAGGGGCTTACGATAAAAGACATCATAGACGAAGGATATTAATATGGCGATAATTTCAATAGAGAAGGCGATTCAGGAAATAAAAAAAGGAAAAATGCTTATCATTGTTGATGATGAGAGCAGAGAAAACGAAGGCGATCTTTTTATCCCCGCCGAAAAAATTTCTCCCAAAGGTATAGCATTTATGGCGACTTATGGAAGGGGTTTGATCTGTCTTTCAATGACAGGCGAGCGTCTTGACCAGCTTGAAATTCCCTTGATGGTTGAAAACAACACATCAAGTTTTCAAACCGCTTTCTGCGTCTCCATAGAGGCGAAGCATAAAACTACAACAGGAATTTCCGCTTACGACAGGGCGGCGACGATTTTGACCGCAATTGACCCAAAAACAAAGCCGTCAGATATCGCCCGCCCCGGACATATATTTCCTTTAAGGGCGAAGGAAGGCGGGGTTTTGAGAAGACCCGGGCAAACGGAGGCGTCAATTGATTTATGTAAACTTGCTGGGCTTTATCCAGCAGGAGTAATCTGCGAAATAATGAAAGACGATGGGACAATGGCTCGTCTTCCTGATTTAAAGAAATTTTCAGCAAAACATAAAATAAATATAGTTTTAATCGCTGATTTAATTCAATACCGCCTTAAAAGAGAAACGCTTGTAAAAAGAGTCGCCCAGCCAAAACTTCCCACAAAATACGGAGAATTTAGAATAATCGCTTACGAGACTGAGCTTTCAGACAAAACTCATATCGCTCTTGTTATGGGGAAATGGAAAAAGGGAGAGGAAGTCCTTGTCAGGATGCACTCTGAATGCCTCACCGGCGACGCACTTTTTTCATTAAGATGCGACTGCGGAGCGCAACTTGAATGCGCTATGAAAAAAATTGCAAAAGAAAAAAAGGGAGCAATCGTCTATTTAAGGCAGGAGGGAAGAGGAATAGGTCTTTTGAACAAAATTAAAGCTTATGAACTTCAAGATAGAGGTATGGACACAGTTGAAGCAAATGAAGCTCTCGGGTTCAAGCCCGATGAAAGAGATTATGGCGTTGGAGCGCAGATTTTAAGGGATCTCGGTATTACAAAAGCGCGCCTTTTGACAAACAACCCGAAAAAACTTGCCGCTCTTTCCGGATTTGGAATTGAAATCGTGGGATGCGAATCAATAGAGGTTCCTCCTAACCCTGTCAACCTTAAATATCTCAAGACAAAAAAAGAAAAGATGGGACACAGGTTAAAAAAGGTATAAATGGAAAACCTCCTTTCTGTAAACAATTTGAGAGTCGGATTTGATAAAGAAGGGAAAATCCTTGAAGCGTTAAAAGATGTTTCTTTTTCCATCGCCAAAGGTGAAAAAGTAGCCCTTGTTGGCGAATCAGGTTCAGGAAAAACTCTTCTCGCTCTTTCAATCCTCCGCCTAATTGAGCCGCCGGGAAAAATCATTGAAGGGGAAATAATCTACAAAGGAAAAGACATTCTTAAAATGAAGGAAGAAGAGTTAAGGAAAATAAGAGGCAAAGAAATTTCAATGATTTTTCAAGAGCCGCTTTCCTCTCTCAATCCTGTTTTGACAATAGGATATCAAGTTGCAGAACCTTTTTTGATACACACGAAAACGACAAAAAGGGAAGCGATTGAAAAAGCGAAAGAACTTTTAAAAATCGTTTCTATTTCGGATGTCGATAGGGTGGCAAACGCTTATCCGCACGAACTTTCTGGAGGAATGAGGCAGAGAGCGATGATCGCTATGGCTCTTGCTCTTAACCCTTCCCTTCTTCTTGCCGACGAGCCGACCACTGCTTTGGATGTAACTCTTCAGGCGCAGTTTTTAAATCTTTTAAACGACCTTGTTGAAAAATTCTCATTGACTTTGATATTGATAACACACGATTTTGGAGTTGTTTCAGAAACATCTGACAGAGTGATCGTTCTTTATGGCGGGACGATTTGCGAAGATTCTCCAAAGGCGGAGATTTTCAAAAAACCGCTTCATCCTTACACAAAAGGGCTTCTTGAGTCAATCCCAAGAAGAGGCGAGGAAAAAGAATTGAAACCGATAAAAGGGCAAGTTCCTCCGATCGGGAAGTTTCCAGCGGGCTGTCCCTTCAGAGACAGATGTCAAAGCGCCTTTGAAAAATGTTCTGAAAAACTGCCACCACTGAAAGAAATTGAAAATGGAAGAAAAGTCGCATGTTTTCTTTACGGAGATTAGATGGAAGCGATTCTTAAGGTTGAAAACCTTAAAAAAAGTTTTTCTATACGCAAGGGAATTTTTCAGAAAAAAATAGGTGAAGTCAACGCCCTGTGTGGTGTCAGTTTTGAGGTTTCCGGGAAAGAAACTTTTGGAATTGTGGGGGAATCGGGTTCAGGCAAATCTACCCTTGGAAGAATAATCCTCCGCCTTGAAGAGCCGACAGAGGGGAAGGTGTTTTTTCTTTC
>JAAZNT010000318.1 GCA_012798145.1 Thermoanaerobaculaceae bacterium
GGGGTTTACAAACTTTCAGAAGAGGTTCATTTCAAGGCGATTTTGAGGAAAAAGGAAAAAGGGGAAATGGTGCTTTTCCCAAAAGGAACCAAAGCCAATGTTAAACTTTATGACGCAAAGGGGAAGGTTAAAGAGAGCAAAGATTTTGAACTTTCATCGTTGGGCGGAATTGATGGTGTTTTCTCAATTGAA
Organism: Thermoanaerobaculaceae bacterium; assembly: GCA_012798145.1. GTDB lineage: Bacteria > Acidobacteriota > UBA4820 > UBA4820 > UBA4820 > UBA4820. The sequence continues at coordinate 193 of JAAZNT010000318.1, forward strand.
AAAGATTATCCGCTCGGGTATTACAGGTTGGAAGTTGAGGTGGCTGAGAGCAAAATAAGTGGAGGATTTCTTGTCGCCGCATACAGGAAGCCGGAATTTAGAGTAAATGTTGACCTTGAACAAAAGGAAAAGAAAATTGAAGCAAAGGTTTCTTCTTCTTATCTTTTTGGCGCTCCGCTTTCAGAAGGAAAGGTAAAATTCTATTATGAAGAGGACAAATGTTATTCTCTTCCTGATAATTTAAGAAAGAAACATAAAATTTCAGAATGGGATTTCTTTGAAACTGATTACGAGAGAGGAGCAAGCGAGAATTATTTAGTTAGAAAAGAAGATGAAGGAACCCTTGACAAAAACGGAGAGTTGAAATTAGAGTTTGATTATAAAAAAACCTCATTCCCCAAAAGCATTGAATTTGAAGCGCAAGTTGAAGATATAACAGAACAGGCAATAACAAACAGGGCGCAAATGACAATTTATCCCGATTATTATGTTGGGATTTATACTAACGGATGGGATTTTAGCAACTACAAAGATGGAGCGAAAACAAAAATTATGATCGTTGACAAAGACGGCAATCTTGTTAAGGGGAAAAAAGTTAAGGTTGAATTGAAAAAGATTGTCTATAAGAGCGCCCAGCATTCAACCGGTTATAACTACTACGATTGGGAATCAAGAAGGGAATTCGAAAGCGTTTCAAAGAAAGAAATAACAAGCGAAGAAAATCCAGTTGATGTGAGCTTTGAAGTTCCTTCAGGAGGAAGTTATGTTTTGACGGCGAATTTTGAAGAGGAAGGATTGAACTACTCCTCTGCATCTTATTATTGGTTTTATGGAGAGGGCTACACTCCTTGGGAGAGATACACGAGCAACAAAATAGACCTTAAAGTTGAAAAAGATTCTTACAAAGTTGGCGAAACTGCAAAAATAATGGTTATGTCTCCTTGGGAAAAGGCAAAGATGCTTATAACAAAGGAGAGAGCAACAATAAAGGATTATCAGGTCAAAGAACTCAGTTCAACGCAGGAAATTATAGAAGTACCTATAACAGAAAGCGATGTTCCCAACATTTATGTTTCTGTTGTCCTCATTAAGGGAAGAGGAAGCGAAGAGGAGCAGGATAAGCCGCAGATAAGGATCGGATACGCAAAAATATCTGTCGGGAAAGAGCAGAGAAAACTCAAAATATCAGTTGAATCTGATAAAGAAGAATACAAGCCCGCCGAAAAATGCAAAGTGAAAGTGAATGTTAAAGATTATTTTGACAAAAATGTTTCTGGAGCGGAAGTGACCTTGTGGGCTGTTGATGTCGGGGTTCTGAATCTTACAAATTACAAAACTCCAGATTTAATGGAAAGGTTTTACCGCGAAGAGAGTCTTTCCATCTTCAATGCTGATTCAAGAGAAAAACTTATTTCTGCAAGAGTTACAACCCCGAAGGGAGATGAAGAAGGAGGCGGAGGAGGAGAGGAGCTTGGCTCGGTTGATCAGATAAGAAAAGATTTTAGGGTTCTTGCATTCTGGGTTGGCTCGGCTTTGACAGATTCAGAAGGAAACTTTGAAGGCGAATTCCTTCTTCCAGAATCTCTGTCTGCTTTCAGGATTATGGCTGTGGCTCACACCAAAGACAACCTTTTTGGCTCAATTGAAAAAGAGTTTAGAATTTCAAAATCTTTGATGGTCAATCCATATTTCCCGAGATTCCTTGTTGTTGAGGATTACGCTTTTGCAAGGGTGCTTTTGAATTCAAGGATTGACGCAGCAGGAAAGTGTAAAGTTAAGATGGAAAGCTTAACACCGGATATTCTTAGTGTTCAAAACGGCGAAGCGGAGGGTGATGTTACCTCAAAAGGCAAGAAAGAATTCAAATTCAAAATAAAGGCGCTAAAAACAGGAAAGGCAAAAATAAGAGTATCATCGGAAGGGCTTGGAGAAAGAGACGCTTTTGAAGTTGAAATGCCTGTGATAATGCCGCAAAACAGCAATATTAATGTTTCGTGCGGAAATTTTGTAGACAGAGAAAAAGTGGAAGGACAGATTCCACCAGAAATTTATCCCGAGATGGGAGAGATGCAAATAGAAGTTTCAAACAATGTTTTGACGCAATTCACTGAAAGTTATGAGTTTGTTGTCAATTACCCATACGGGTGTGCTGAACAGCGCTCCTCCGCCTTAACAACGCTTTTGAACAATTACAAGTTTGCAAAGAGCGTTGGCAAAACGGAAGGGAAAGCAAAGGAAGCCAAAATAGTTTTGAGAAGAGGAATAAAATCTCTTGAGCCCTTCCAGAATAACGACGGAGGATTTGGAATTTGGGTTCAGGATGAATATTCAATTCCCTATCTTTCCGCTTATATTGGAAAACTCCTTGTTGACGCAAAAAAAGAAGGGCTTCTTGACAACGAAGAGATTTTGAATGAAACGATAAAGTATCTTAAAAACATCGGGCAGTCTCTCACCCTTAGAGGAAAAGAATCTGTAGATGAGAGCGAAGGCCTTGCCCTTGCGGCAAAAGTTCTTGCTGAATATGGAGAAAAACCTGATGCGATTTTGACAAGATTGTCTTCAAATCTTGGGAATCTGGAAACGATAACTTTGTGCCACCTTTGGGACGCAGCGGTAGCTTCTAATAAAAAGGAACTTTCTAAAAAAATAGAAACTGTTATAAGAGGCAGAATATCATATATCGGACAGGAGGCGTATCTTAAAGAGAGATACCAAGACGAAAGATACTATTATTATTGGTATTCAGAAGACATCACAACGGCTGTCGGGTTGAACAGTTTCATTAAAAACACTAAGGATTTTGATACTATAACAAAATTCACTTTACATCTAACTGATAGAGAGAGGAAGATAAACAGATACCAATATAACACCCACAGAAACGCTTATGTTTACGAGGCGCTTGCTTCTTATGCAAATAGTTTTGAATCAAACAAGAAAGGAACTCAGGTTTTATGCAAACTAAATGGCACAAAAGTTTTCAGCGCAATTCTTAACGAACATAATTCTTGGGAGGCAAAAAAAATAATCCCGATGAGCGAACTTCAGAAATATGCAAAGGAAGGTTTTAAAATAGAATTTGAATCAGATGGAGATTCAAAGATAAATTACTTTGTAAAGTTGAAATGGTATTCAAGCAAAATTCTTCAGGAGAAGGAAGAAAAGGGCTTTAAAATAGAAAGAAAGTACTTTGATTTGGTAACAAAGGAAGAGAAGAAAACTTTTAAGCCGGGCGATTTAATAGAAGTTCGACTTGAAGTAACACCTCTTGAAGAGGTGGCGAATGTTGCTGTTGTTGACCCTCTGCCGGCAGGATTTGAAGTTCTTGACAGCGCTTTTGCCACAACAGCGAGAAAGCTCAATGATGTTTCTGAAGAGAACGAAAGATACACAGACGATGATTCAGACTATTATTACTGGTACTATTATGGAAGGTTCAACCATATAGAGAAACATGACGACAAGGTTCTTCTTTTTGCAAATCATCTTTACAAAAGGCCTATTAAATTCAGTTATGTTGTAAGAGCGACAACAGAAGGAGAATTTCGACTTCAGGGCGCATCAGTTTTCTGTATGTACAACGAAGAAATGAGAGGCGCATCCGCTGGAAGCGTCATAAAAATAGAAAAAGAGTGATATGGACAGGGAGAAGAAAAAAAAGATAATTCCTGCGCTTTTTTGCACAGTCTTTCTTCTCCCTTTTCTTTTATTTGTTTTTTTTCTGAATTATCCGAAAATTAAAATATTTGAAAAGGGCGTTTCGGGGCAGTCTCTAAGAATTTACGACAGAAACGGAGTTCTTCTTTACGAAACTCTATCAGAAGAAATGTCCAAAACAAGGTGGATTCAACCAAACTCAATCCCTCCTCTTGTTGAGGGGGCTGTCATTTCATCGGAAGACAAAAGATTCTACAAACATTCGGGGATTGACCCTTTGGCTTTGCTCAGGGCGGTATGGATTGATTTAAAATCTTTTTCAATA
>JAAZNT010000319.1 GCA_012798145.1 Thermoanaerobaculaceae bacterium
CGCCTATGTGCACTTATCTTCCATTTTCACTAATCAATCTCTAATCGTTTGTTAAAGTTTTTTTTAATGACAAATCTCGGTTTAATAAAGTTTGAATTTCATAATTTCTTAGAATAAAATTCTTATTTGCTTTAAGTTTTCAGACAGATAGGAGGAGATGCCTTATGGATTTAATTTCAGGATTTGATTTTTATGGATTTGTAATTCTTCCTTTGCTGATTTTCTTGGCAAGAATTGTTGACCAATCTTTTGGAATATTAAGAATTATTTTTGCAACAAAGGGGTTAAAACTTCCTGTTTTGCTTTTTGCTTTTTTTGAGTCTTTTGTTTGGCTTCTTGCTGTAAGGCAGATTCTTGTTAGAATTGACCATATCTTTTACTTTTTTGTCTTTGCCGCTGGATTCGCCTGCGGAAATGCTTTTGGAATTTTTTTAGAGGAGAAAATTTCAATAGGATTCGTAATTGTCAGAGTTGTTTTTCAGAAAGATTCTGAAACCTCAATAAAAATGCTAAAAAATAAAGGGTATAGATTGACAACTGTGGATGCACTCGGTATGGAAGGTCCTGTAAAGATGATTTTTTCAACGATCAGAAGAAAACAGGTAAAGGATTTTTTGGAAACATTGAACGCCGAAAACCCCAACGCTTTCTACACAATTGAAGATGTGAAAGAAGTAAGAGAAGGCTACAAAGGAGGAAGAAGAGCGCGCTTAACTCCATGCAATCAATAAAAGAAATCAAAAAAGTAACCCTGAAGCCCACATCCCAATCGCGTTTTTTTCTCATTTTAAAGTATTTCAAGTTTTGCAAGTTTGGCAAGAAGTTTTTTTCTTCCAAATCTGCTGAAGGAAACATTTACTTTTAGGTTTTCTCCGCTTCCTTCTGTTGATAAAACTACCCCGACCCCATAAGTTTTGTGACAAACCCTTGCTCCGGGCTTTAACAATTGATTTTCTCTTCCGAATTCTTTCCCTTCCTCAAAAAAATCCTCAAGTATGTTCCAATTCAATTTTTTCCCCGCTTCCACTCCATAAACTTTTTCAATATATTTTTGAGGTATTTCTGCAAGAAAAGGAGAAGGGTCTCTTTCAACCACATTTCCGTATATATATCTTGTTCTTGAGTTTGTCAGAAAAAGTTTGTCCATAGCCCTCGTCATTCCAACATATAAAAGCCTTCTTTCCTCTTCTATTTCCTCTTCTTTCATTTTTGAAAATTCGTGGGGAAAGTAGCCATCTTCCACTCCAATTATGAAAACTACGGGGAATTCAAGTCCTTTCGCAGAATGTATGGTCATAACTTTTACGCTGTCTCTTTTTGAACTTTCCCCGTTTAATTCATCCTGATCGCTTTGAAGCGCCTGTCTTTCAAGAAAAGATTCAAAGTTTGCACCCTCCTTTTCTTCGAACTCTTTCAGCGCAGAGACAAGCTGCCAGATGTTTTCAATTCTTGATTCTTTATTGGGGTCATTATGAGATTCAAGGTAATCTTCATAAGAAATCTCATTTATTAGCCAAGCGACAACTTCGGATGGCTTTAGTTCCTTAATTTTAGTTAAAGTCTCTTCAATAATCTTAAGAAAAGTCTGAAGGCTGGAAACCCCTCTTAATTTAAGAGTTTTTTCTTCCAGCCCCTCTTTTATTGCATTAAAAAGAGGTATTTCTCTCTCTCTTGATATTGTTTCAATTTCCTCAATAGTGGTCTTTCCTATTCCTCTTTGAGGGGTGTTAATTATTCTCAGAAGAGAAACCCTATCATAAGGGTTGATGGCAAGTTTTATGTAAGCAAGAATGTCTTTAATTTCTTTTCTTTCATAAAATTTAAGCCCACCAACTATTTGATACGGAATTTTTTTGTTCAGAAAAGTCTCTTCCACCGCCCTTGATTGTGCGTTTGTTCTCATCAAAACGGCAAAGTTGCTGAAATTGTAATTTTCTGAGAGTTTATTTATTGTGTCAGCAACGAAATTGGCTTCTTCTCTGTCGCTCAACCCGCTGAAAAAATATATTTTTTCCCCGCCCCTTCTGTCAGTCCAAAGGTTTTTCCCAAGCCTTTCTGTATTATGAGAAACAAGCGCCGAAGCGGCTTTGAGAATTGAATCAAAAGAGCGGTAATTCTGCTCAAGGCGGATTATTTTCACTCCCTCATATCTTTTAGGAAACTCAACTATATGCCTGACTTTTGACCCTCTAAACCCGTAAATTGACTGATCCTCATCTCCTACAAGAAAAGTGTTTTTCCATTTTTGAGAGAGGATTGAAAGCAGCTCCTCCTGAATGTCGTTTGTGTCTTGATATTCATCAACGAGGATGTATTTGAACCTTTCCTGATATTTTTTTCTCACATCTTCTATTTCTTTGAGGAGTTTCAGCGTGAACAAAAGGAGGTCGTCAAAATCGACTGCGTTTGATTCAATAAGTCTTTTTGAATAGATTTCGTAAATTGAATTTAAAACGGTGTTCTTATATCCCTTTCCTCCTCTTTTTTGAAGACTGAAGTATTCAATTATTTCTGAAGCGGAATAGACCTCTTCTGAAAACTTTTCTTCTTTCAAGATTTTTTTTATTAAAGATTTTGAATCATCACGGTCAAAGATTGTAAAATGTTTGTCAATTCCAATTTTGAGTTTCTCTATGTCATCTCTCAAAATTCTTGCGCAAACAGAATGGAAAGTCCCAATCCATAGAAATGGAACGCTCTCTCTGTTCAAAAGTTTCAGAACCCTTTCTTTCATTTCATTAGCCGCTTTGTTTGTGAATGTAACAGAGAGAATTGAATAGGGCGAAACACCCTTCTCTAAAAGAAGATAAGCAATCCTGTGGGCGATAACCCTTGTTTTTCCAGAGCCCGCCCCTGAAAGAACGAGGACTCTTCCATCGCCATTTAAAACTGCTTCTTTTTGCTTTTCGTTGAGACCAGAAGTTATATCAAAATTCAAAACTGCGCCTGAAATTAAGTTATCTTTGACCCGGGCGGAACATCTTCAAGGAACTGCAAAATAACAGGTTCTCCATCAATATTTCCGGCCAGAATCATTCCGTTGCTTTCAACTCCCATAAGTTTCGCCGGCTCAAGATTATATACAAAGGGGCAGGTTCTTCCAACAAGTTCTTCAGGAGAATATTTTTTCCCTATTCCCGCAACGATCTGCCTATTTTCAGTTCCAAAGTCAACAATGAGTTTCACAAGTTTATTGCTTTTGGGAACTCTTTCGGCATGAATTATCTTTCCCGCTTTTAATTCAACCGCTCTGAAATAATCAATTGAAACTGTTTTTGGTTCTTCTCTCTTTTCTTCCTGTGGTTTTTCCGTTTCCATCGCTTTTTCCTTTTTTGATTCAAGTTCTTTGAAATACTCTTTTTTGTCAACTCTCGGGAAAAGGTTTGAAATTCTGTAAGCCCTCGTCTCCTGTTGGTCGTCCCATTTGAAATTTTTGAAAGAAACAGGCGTAAAGCCGAGCGATTTGATAATCGTTCCCGCAGCGTGGGGCATCGCCGGCGCTATTTGAAGAGAAACAAGTCTCAAAGCCCTTGCTGCTTCAGAAAGAGCCGTTTCTGAGTCCTTCGTTTTAGGTTTAGCCCATGGCTCTCTTGCCACAAGGAATTTGTTCAAAGACGAGATAAAAGCCCATACGATTTCAAGCGCTTCCTTTGGAGCGAAATTCTCCATCGCTTTGTAGTAATCATCGAGCTGTTTTAAAGCCATTTCTTTTAAAGAACCGTCGCCTTCCGTAACCCTGCCTTGAAACTGCTGGTCAAGAAGGGCAAGGAGCCGTGATGTCAAATTCCCGAGGTCGTTTGCAAGGTCAGCGTTTAATCTGTCAATAAATCCTTCGTCAGAAAATGATCCGTCTGTCCCGATCGGCTTTTCTCTCAACAAAAAATATCTCAAAACATCAGACGAAAATTCATCCACAAATGGATTGGGGTCAACAATGTTTCCAAGCGACTTGCTCATTTTACTTTGGTCTTTCATCCACCAGCCGTGTCCAAAAATATGTTTTGGCAGGGGAAGTCCCGCGCTCATAAGAAAAGCAGGCCAGTAAACAGCATGAAACCTCAAAATATCCTTCCCGATAAGGTGGATGTCGCAGGGCCAGAATTTGTTGTAAAGTTCTTCGTTTTCAGACCCGTAGCCGAGAGCAGTTATGTAGTTTGAAAGAGCGTCAAGCCAAACATATAAAACATGCTTTTCGTCATCAGGAAAATTTATTCCCCAATGAATAGATGTTCTTGTTATTGAAAGGTCTTTAAGACCGCTTTCCACAAAAGACCTGACTTCATTCATCCTGCTTGAAGGAAGAACAAAATCTGGATTTGCAGAATAAAAGTCAAGAAGAGATTTTTGGTATTTTGAAAGCCTGAAAAAATATGATTCTTCTTTTAAGACAGTTACGGGATGTCCAAAATCGGGGCATTTCCCGTCAACTATATCCTTTTCGGGAAAGAAGGATTCGCAGGAAACGCAATATGGTCCCTCATAACTGTCTTTATAAATGTCTCCGTTTTCAATCATTTTTCTCAAGATTTTCAAAACGCCTTTTGTATGTCTCTCTTCAGTTGTCCTTATAAAATCGTTGTGGGAAATATCAAGTTTTTTCCAAAGTTCTTTGTATCTTACAACAACTTTGTCGGCAAGTTCTTTTGGAGAAATTCCCTCTTTCTCCGCTGTTTTTTGCACCTTTTGACCGTGCTCATCAGTTCCCGTTAAAAAATAGGTTTCATCTCCCATCAGGCGATGATATCTCGCAAAAAAATCTGCAAGAATCGTGCAATAAGCGTGCCCTAAGTGAGGGTTGTCATTTACATAATAGATAGGTGTAGAAATATAAAATTTTCCCATTTTCTCCTCTTTTTCGCCGCATAAGGCGGAAAGAAGAGATATTTTACCCGAAGAATCCTCTCAAGGCAAGCAAACAACTAAGGAAAAAACTTTCTTACTTAACAGCCGCCGAGCGCTCTTTTTTGCTTCTTTTCAACAGGTCCTTGCGGTTTGTTATTTTTAATTAACTCTGCGATTTCAATTTTTGCCTTTGTTCTGAATCGGTTTCTATATTGCTCGTCAATGGTTTTTGGCTCTTTAATCGGCTCAAATTGTAATATCTCTTTTGTAAAGTTATCCAAACCGCCTTTTAAAATTTTGATCTCTTTGTACCCCATTTTAAGAGCCATAATAGCCGCTTTTCTTTCTGTCATTTCGTCATCCGCGACAAAAACTCTCTTGGTGCGCTTCAATTTCAAAAACAGATTTGGCTCTTTCTCAAACAAATTGTCAACAGTAAAAAGTGTAGAGTTGGGAAGACTCCATTTGTTGTATTCTTCTGCATTTCTCAAATCTATTATTCTCAACTGTTCACATTTTTGACAAGTTAGTCTGAAGGCAAGTTCATCTGGCGTCATTTCTTCCAGAGGGTAGTTTTTTACAAAATTTTCATCCTCAACAAGTTTAAGAAAAAAAGATTTCCTGTCTGTCATCGTCAAAGATAAAATCAAAAGCAGACAACCAAAGCAAGCCATCAGAACATTTTGTTTGTTGAGTTTGAAGAATGAAACCTCTTCTTTATTGACTTTTTTTTCAATAAGGGAAACAAAGTAAAAAGCGACAAGGGCAACAAAAACCGTAAGAAAAGCAAATACATTTTCTGATATGTTTAAGGTTTGGAAAATTCTTGGATTTCCAAGGTTTGCGGCTTTATACAAAGACTCAAAAGCAGGATATCCTTCGGCAAAAATTAGAACACCGAAAAAAGACCCAAATATAAAAATCATTGCGTCAATTTTTCCAATTGCTGCCGCACAAACGCTTGTTCCGGGGCAGAACCCGCCAAGAACAAACCCGAGACCCATAATAAGCCCGCCGACAATTGCAGACCAAAGAAATGTCGGGTTGATGTAAACAAGGTTTATGTCAAGAAGTCCGAAGTGAACAAATGCCATCACACCAACCATCGCTGTTATCCCTGCGGTGAAGAAAACCCTTAAAACTGTAAAGTCGTAGCCGTAAAAAAGCCCGACAAGTTTTTTTTAGGTTGAAAAGCCGGCTTGCTCAAGAATAGCGCCAAATAAAATTCCTATTAAAAGAGCCAATATGTAATTTAAATTGCCGCTTATTATGTCTGGAACTAATGGTCCCATTTTTTATCTCCCTATATCCAAAGTTTTCTGAAGAAAAAAGCAAAAGCGTATGCGCCGGCAAAAATAGCCATCATCGTCAATATTCCTCCTGTTGACATCACAGCCATCCCTGAAAGAGCAGCTCCGCTTGTGCAACCTCTTCCAAGTTGCGAACCAACGCCCCACAAAATCCCGCCAATTATTGCTCCTATCCATCTTGCCCTGTTCGTTGCGTTTGGTCCTTTCTCGAATTTTAGATCCAACCTGTCTGAAATAAGACCGGAAAGGAAAGCGCCGATCACAACTCCTATCACCTCAAAGACAAGCCAGTTCATAAGCGGAGATGTTCCTTGATGCTCTTTCGCATACTCCTGATAAAACTTTGTTGAAGAGGTATGCGCCGGAGCTATGCTTTCAACCGCCGCAACAGTGAAACTTTTAATTGCACCGCTTGCCCCAAGCCCTCTTCCCGAAATGTAAATCGTCATTAGGAGAAGAAGCCCAAGAAGAAATCCAGCAAGGTATGGATTCATATACTTTGTTTCTTTCATATCATTCCCCATTTTTATTTTCCTCTTCTTCTTCAATTTCCTCGTAGCCGGTTAGCATCTCTTTCAAATTTGATGTTATTGTGGTTCCTGTGGTTATAAGATACAAATGAACAATTAGAAATGTTACAAGCATAATTGCAGAGGCAGTGTGTATTATTGCTATCGCTTTTAAAGAACTTATGTTAATTGCTTCAATTCCGTATCGGGTGGGATACCTGTAAAACATATACAAAATTCCTGTCAAAATCGTCGCTGGAATTAGAACTATTTTTAGTCCAAAATAGGTCAACCTTTGGAGAGGATTTAGTTTGCTCAAAAGAGTCTTTTTTGTAGGATGGGGAGCATTTCTGAAAATCCCGAAAAGATAAAAATCAAGTTGCGCCTTTATGTTTTTAAATGTAGGAATGTATTGCTTATACTCTCCGGTAGTCAAATGCCAGAAAATAGCAAATATTGTCAAACCTAAGAAAAGATAAGCGGCTATATTGTGATAAGTAACCGCTTCGTGAAATCCAAGAAAAGAGTATGTCCCGTGAATTTCAAAACCAGTGAAGGCAAGGAAGAGAACTAAAATTGCCTGCATCCAGTGCCAGAATCTCTCAAAACCTTTATAGATAAGAACATATTTGCTCATTTTCCCCTCCTTGCTCTGTAATAGTGCGCATAAATCCTGCCACCTCCGTGGGCAAAGACTCCCAAAAAGGCAAATATGATCATCAGCAGTCCCCCTCTGTCAACAATTTTTGAGAAATCTCTTCCGGGGATATAAAAATCTGTAAGATTGGCGATTCTTGACCCTTTTCTCGTATGACATTCAGCACATTGAACAGAATTTTCTTTTGTCGAAACCATATGGTTTACAGGCCAGTACATTTTTGTTTCTATAAAATCGACTTTTCCACTGAAAGGAAGTCCCTGCTCTTTCATTCCCACTTCTGATGCCTTTACCCAATCAAAATCTTTCCAGAACGCTCCAACGCCCTTTTCCGGGTCGTATAGTTTTGGCATTATCACAATTTTATTGACAGGGTCAAAAGGCTGTTTTGCGATGTGAATTTTCACCGGAATTATCTTTGAATCTTCGTCGTTGTAAGAGCCGTAAAGCGGGTTTAGAACAAGTTGTTCAGACGGGTTTTCAACTTTGTCCCCAGCCAAATAATGGGAGGCAGTTCCATTGAACCATACATAATCGGGTTTGAGGTTTTTACCCCAAACAAAAGATCCCTTTATTGACATATATTTATGGTTGCCATCTTCATCTTCTTCCACATAGGGTTCGCCATTCTTCAATTTTCCTGCTGTTGACCAATCCCAATAAAGCTTGGTGGAATTGACTTTTGCATAAATTGGTATGTGGCACGCCTGACAGGAAACTTTTAAAGTATGTTCATTTATTAGTTCCTCTTCGTGAGGCGTTGATGTGTGGCATTCCTCGCAGGTCGCCCTGTCTCTGTTCATTGAACTTAAAGAATACAATTTGCCTGAAATGTTGTGCTCTTTTGTTTTATGACAGTCAACGCACTGCATATTTACGCTGTCAACTCCCATATGCACATCAACATCTTTTGTCGGTGAAAACTGCGCCATCTCCAAATCACCATGCTTTACATTGTTGCCGCCGCCACCATAAAAGTGGCAGACACCGCAGTTGCTTCTTTTAGGCTTGCCGACATTCTGAGCTATTTTTTCAAAGTCAAGAGTTTTAACAGGCTCTCCTCCTTTTTCGGGAGCTTTCATATATGTCTCTGTATTATCGTGACAAACCATACAATCTATGTTTGCAGGATCTGTGAAAATATTTCCGTCTTTGTCAAGCCCAAGACCGACATGACATTTTGCACAACTTTTTTCGTTGCCGTGCGAGGCGATGCAGTAATTGTTCACCGCATTTTTCTTCCCGAGATATATAACGCCTCTTCTCTTCATATACTCTTCTCTTTCCCAGTTGTAATGGTTTGATTTCATTATTTCATCGGCGGTAAGATTATGGCAGGATTCGCATTCTTTTGTCACTTCCTGTGGCTCTTTAAATTTTTTGTTTAGGTTTTCAAATTTTGCGTGTTCAACTTTTTTCTTTTCCGGCTTTGGGGCGTATTTTTCTTTTAACTGCAAAAGGAGAGGTTTCTCAACTTCTTTGTTTTTAAGCAAAGCGATTCCTGCGATTAAAAAAATTGCTAAAAAAGTCAAAATAATAAAAATATTTCGCATAAAAATTCTCCCTTTATTTTGCTGGTTAAAGTTTTTCTTTTTGGCATACTTTCTTTACTTCCTTTATCAATTTTATTATTTTTTTGTTTTTGATTGAATAGAAAACTTTATTTCCCTTTTTTTCGCTTTCAAGGATTCCGTTATCCTCAAGTATCCTTAAATGTTGTGAGATGTTACCCTTAGTTGTTCCAATTTTTGAAGTGAAAGCGCTCACATTTTTTGCACCGTCAATAAGCGAACATACAATAAGAAGTCTTATAGGTGAAGAGAGACATTCAAGAATTCTTGAAGCCCTCTTCGCATCGCTTTGGTTTTTTTCTCCATTCTCGCCAAACATAGAAAGTAGTTTAGCAAATACTAAAATATTTTGTCAAGAGAGAAATAGACGCTAAAATTTGAAGAATCTATCATTTTTTTTAATCCCAAATTTGTAATTAAGAAAACTTTAGCAAGCGATTAGAGATTGATTAGAGAAAATGGAAGATAAGTCACTCGTTTGATGTTTTAAAAGGGATTGATTAGATTTAGGCAGGCTGAAAATGGGGAAGCCATTTACAGAAACATAAGAAAAAAGATTCTGCAAAAGGAAATTTTGCAAGAAGATTTTTGATTATGTTTCAGGTTGCCGAAGGCAAACTGCCTGCCGATTCTTTGGTTGGTTATCTTCCATTTTCTCCAATGAAAGTAATTAGAAAAATCTATTCTATTGACGAATTTAAGTTTATTCTACTTTTTTGTTCTTTTGTAGAATGATAACTTCAATTACAAAAAAGCGATTTGGCAAGTTGAAGAAATTGAGAGGGAGAATCAACTATGTAATCTGCCCCTGCTTGCTGAAGCTCTTCTCTTCCCCTGAACCCCCAAGTCGCTCCTGCTGAAATCATCCCTACCCCTTTTGCCGTTGCGATATCTGTTTTTGTATCACCCAAATATAAAATTCTTTCAGGTGAAACACCAATTGTTTTTGCAATATAAAGAGCGCCCCAAGGATCAG
>JAAZNT010000320.1 GCA_012798145.1 Thermoanaerobaculaceae bacterium
CCGTAATTCTTGAGTCAATGAAGTTTCCCGACCCAGTCATCTCGGTTGCAATTGAGCCGAAGACTAAAGCGGATCAAGACAAACTTGCGGGAGCGCTTCAAAAACTTATGAGAGAAGACCCCACTTTCAGGGTTCATACCGATAACGAAACAGGGCAGACCCTCATAAGAGGAATGGGTGAATTGCATCTTGAAATAATTGTTGATAGACTCACAAGAGAATTTGGAGTTTCAGCAAATGTGGGCAAGCCACAGGTTGCCTACAAAGAAACTTTAACCACCCCAGCCTCTGGCGAGGGTAAATACATAAGACAGACCGGCGGAAAAGGACAATACGGACATGTCAAAATTGAAGTAGAGCCGCTTTCTGCAGGACAAGATTTTGTTTTTGAAGACGGAATAACTCAAGGAGCGATACCTAAGGAATACATTCCGGCAGTCAAAAAAGGAATAGAAGAAGCCCTTGAAACCGGATCTCTTGCAGGTTTTCCGGTCAAAGATGTGAAAGTGAAGCTTGTTGACGGCTCATACCACGAAGTTGATTCTTCTGAAATGGCTTTCAAAATTGCCGCTTCAATGGCTTTCAAAGACGCAGCGTCAAAAGGCAATCCGGTGTTGCTCGAACCGATTATGAAAGTTGAAGTGACGGTTCCGGAAAATTATATGGGGGATGTCATAGGAAATATTAATTCAAGAAGAGGAAAGATAACCCATATTGAGGCAAGAGGCGAACTTCAGATTATTGACGCCTATGTGCCGCTTTCAGAAATGTTTGGTTATGCAACCGAACTTCGTTCTATAACTCAGGGCAGGGGAACATACAATATGGAGTTTGACAGGTATGAACCAGCCCCAAAGAATGTAACAGATTCGATAGTTGCCCGTATTCAGGGCATTTGAGCAAGGAGGCAAGTATGTCTAAGGAGAAGTTTGTTCGTAGTAAACCCCATGTGAATGTGGGGACAATCGGCCATGTTGACCACGGGAAAACCACTTTAACCGCAGCGATCACCAAAGTTCAGGAAGCAAAAGGGCTCAGCAAGTATGTTTCTTACGATGAAGTCGCGAAAGCATCGGAAGCGCATGGAAGGCGTGACTCCACAAAGATTTTGACAATCGCCACTTCCCATGTCGAGTATCAAACCGAAAACAGACACTACGCCCATGTTGATTGCCCTGGACACGCAGACTATGTTAAAAACATGATCACCGGCGCAGCGCAGATGGACGGAGCAATTCTTGTTGTTTCCGCAGAAGACGGCCCTATGCCTCAGACAAGAGAGCATATCCTTCTTGCGAGACAAGTCGGAGTTCCTTACATCATTGTCTTTTTAAACAAATGCGACAAAGTTGACGACAAGGAAATTCTTGATCTGGTTGAACTTGAAGTCAGAGACCTTCTTAAAAAATATCAGTTCCCCGGAGATGAAATTCCAATTATCAGAGGTTCTGCCTGGAAAGCGCTTAATTCCCCCAGCCCGGACCACGAAGACGCGAAATGTATCCAAGAGCTTATGGATGCCCTTGATAAGTATATTCCTGAGCCGGTTAGAGACATTGACAAGCCCTTCCTTATGCCGATCGAAGACATTTTCTCAATATCCGGAAGAGGAACGGTTGTTACCGGAAGAGTTGAGCGCGGCATAGTCAAAGTCGGCGAAGAAATGGAAATAGTGGGCTTCAAACCCACCTTTAAAACTGTCATCACCGGCGTCGAAATGTTCAGAAAACTTCTTGACCAAGGACAGGCGGGAGACAATGTCGGCTTGCTTTTAAGAGGAACGAAAAAAGAGGAAGTTGAACGCGGACAGGTCGTCGCAAAACCCGGAACAATTACTCCACACACAAAATTCAAGGCGGAAGTTTATGTCTTGACAAAAGAGGAAGGCGGAAGACACACACCCTTCTTTAAAGGATACAGGCCTCAATTCTATATGAGAACAACAGATGTCACCGGGTCAGTTGAACTTCCAGAAGGAAGAGATATGGTTCTGCCGGGAGACAACACCGAAATAACCGCAACCCTCATCCAGCCGGTCGCCCTTGAAAAAGGCCTCAGGTTCGCTATCCGTGAAGGCGGAAGAACTGTAGGCGCCGGAACAATCACGGAGATATTGGAGTAGGAGCAAATGCTTAACGAAAAAATCCGAATACGCCTTTTGGCATACGATCACTGGCTTCTTGACAGATCCACAAAGGAGATTGTTGACACAGCAAGAAGGACTGGCGCAAGGGTAAAGGGACCCATCCCTCTTCCTACCGAAAAAGTCATATTCACAGTCAACCGCTCTCCGCATGTGGATAAAAAATCAAGAGAGCAGTTTGAGATCAGAACGCACAAAAGGCTTTTAGATATTTACGATCCGACTCCGCAGACGGTTGATGCTTTGCAAAAACTTACTCTTCCGCCCGGAGTTGATGTTGAAATAAAGGCTTTTGATAAATAGGTGGTTTTATGAAAGTTGCCTATTTTGAAAATATTGCGAGTATGTCGCTTCCATGCGACCAATGCTTTAGGAGGTTTGAATGAAAATCGGGATTCTGGGACGAAAGATAGGATGCAGTCAGTTGTTTGATCCCGAAACCAGAGAAGTTGTTCCGGTGACGGTCATCAAGGCAGGTCCTTGTTTGGTTCTTCAGAAAAAGACCAAAGAAAAGGACGGCTATAACGCGCTTCAGATCGGGCTGATAGAGCCGGAAAAGAAGAAAAAGGTGAATAAACCCCTTATGGGACACCTTAAAGCTTCTGGAGCTGGCTCGGCAAGCTTCATTAGAGAAATAAGAGGAGAATTCCCCTCTTTGCAAGTCGGGAGCCATATCAGTCTCGAGAACTTTGAAGGCGTTGAAAAAGTTGATGTAGTCGGCACATCCAAAGGAAAAGGTTTCCAAGGCGTTGTATTCAGACACGGTTTTGGAGGCGGCGCCGCCACACACGGTTCTATGTTCCATAGGGCGCCCGGTTCAATAGGGGCGTCTTCTTACCCCTCAAGAGTTTTCAAAGGAACAAGAATGGGTGGAAGGATGGGCGGAAAAAGAGTTACCGTTACGAACTTGAAAGTTGTCAAGATTGACACCCAGAACAGTCTGCTGCTTGTTAAAGGCGCAGTGCCAGGTCCGAGAAACGGACTTTTGGTTGTTTCCGGACAATAGGGAGAAATAGCGATGCCTACACTCGAAGTATTTAATGGCGCTTTTACTAAGGAAAAAGAGATAGATCTTCCTGAAGAAGTTTTTGGGTCGGAATACAGACCCGATGTCATTCATGAAGCTGTAAAATGCTATCTCGCAAATCAGAGACTTGGTACCCACTCGACAAAAAGAAGAGACGAAGTAAGCGGTTCAGGAAAAAAATTGTGGAAGCAAAAACATACCGGCAGAGCAAGAATGGGAGAAATTAGGTCACCGCTCTGGTATCACGGAGGAATAGTTTTTGGGCCCAAGCCAAGGGATTATTCCTACACAATTCCCAAAAAGGTGAAAAAACTCGCCATCAAATCTCTTCTTTCTGAGAGAATTAGAAGGGGAAGTCTTGTTGTTATAAGCGACTTGAAGGTTGAAGCCGCGAAAACAAAATCGTTTTTGGAAAGTTACGGCAAATTGATGGAAGATTCCAAAACCACTCTTTTTGTTGACGAAAAGACAGACAAAAATGTTATTCTTGCAAGCAGGAACATTCCGGGGGTTGAAGTCATAGCCCTCAACGAGATAAACGCCTACAACCTTGCGAAATACGAAAAAGTGGTTTTCACAGAAAACGCCATCACCAAACTTTCGGAGGGCTTACAGTCATGAGAACGCCGTCAAAGATCATAATTAGACCGCTTCTTACAGAAAAGAATCTTCTCGCAAAAGAAAAAACCAACACGCTCGCATTTGAAGTGTCCGCAGACGCAGGGAAGATTGAAATAGCGAAAGCGGTGGAAGAACTCTTTAAAACAAAAGTTGCTGAAGTCAGAACAATAAATGTTATGGGCAAAGAGAAAAGACTTGGCCGCTTTGAAGGAAAAAGGGCTGACACCAAAAAAGCCTATGTAAGACTGAAAAAGGGTCAAAAACCAGTTGAATATTTTGAAGGACTTTAAGGATTAGACAATGGCTATGAAGACATATAAACCGTACACTCCGTCAAGAAGATACATAACAAATTCAACTTTTGAGGAGATCACAAAGAAAAAGCCTGAAAAATCTCTTTTGGAGCCAAAGAAGAGAATTTCCTGCCGCAACAGCGACGGTCACATTACTGTTAGAAGAAGGGGCGGAGGGCATAAAAGGCATTACAGAATTATAGATTTTAAAAGAGACAAGCACGACATCGTTGCGAAAGTGGCGGCGATTGAGTATGACCCCAACAGAACCTGCAGAATAGCGCTTCTTAACTACGCTGACGGCGAAAAGAGATACATTCTTGCTCCTGACGGATTGAATGTGGGAACAAAAATAGTTTCCGGTCCCAACGCGGAAGTTCAAGTTGGAAATTGCCTTCCATTGAAGAAAATTCCTGTTGGAACGCTCGTTCACAATATAGAACTTACGGCGGGAAAAGGCGGACAGATAGCCAGAAGCGCCGGGACCGCAGCGCAGTTAATGGCTAAAGAAGGTCATCTTGCTATAGTAAGAATGCCTTCAGGAGAGATGAGGCAGATCAGCATCGATTGTTACGCTACAGTTGGAAAGGTTGGCAACGAAGAACATAAAAACATTGTTCTGGGAAAGGCGGGAAGGACAAGACACTTGGGCAGAAGGCCTAAAGTTAGAGGAACGGCTATGAACCCTGTTGACCACCCGCACGGCGGAGGAGAAGGAAAAACCAAAGGTGGAAGGCACCCGGTCACTCCTTGGGGACAACCGACCAAGGGATATAAAACAAGAAAGAATAAAAGAACACAAAGGTTTATTCTTAAGAGGAGAGCATAATGTCAAGGTCATTGAAAAAGGGTCCCTTTGTTGATTCACATCTTATGGAAAAGATTTCCAAGATGAATGAAGAAGGGAAAAAACAGGTAATAAAAACTTGGAGCAGAAGGTCTATGATTGTTCCGGAAATGCTCAATCATACAATTGCTGTTCATAACGGAAGAAAATTTGTTCCGGTTTTCATTACCGAAAATATGGTCGGGCACAGACTTGGAGAATTTGCTCCAACGAGAACTTTTAAAGGCCACACAGGAGCGAGAAAAGAAACTGCGGCACCTGCGGCGCCCGCCAAGAAGTAGGAGGCTTAAATGATTTTCAAAGCGCGAGCAAAATATGTAAGCACATCTCCCCAGAAGGCGAGACTCGTTGCGGACCTTATAAAAGGCAAGAGCGTCGGAGAAGCGGTTGCAATTCTTCGCTTCACACGGAAAAAGGTTGCAAGAACACTGGAATCTCTACTTCACGACGCAGTAGCCAACGCCCAGAGCATTCCATCTGCCCAGCAGGTTGATGTTGACGCACTTAAAGTCAAAAATGTGGTAGTGGATATGGCTTCTTTGAGAACAAGGAAAAGAACGATGCCTGCTTCTCTTGGAAGAGCATTCAGATTCGTTAGAAGGCAAAGCCACATAACCATAGCCCTTGAAGAAGAAAAAGCCAAAAGGAGTTAAGGATGTTTTTAGTGAATAAAATTTCAGGAGGTGTCAATTGGGTCAAAAAGTTCACCCTGTAGGTTTCAGGTTAGGTTTCAACAAAGAATGGGAATCAAGATGGTTCGCGAGGAAAAACTACAAAGAGCAGCTTCACGAAGACCTCAAACTTCGCAATGAACTGAAGAAAAGGTTTCAGCATGCGGGCGTCTCCAGAATAGAACTTGAAAGAGCGGGAAAGAAACTTACAGTCGGTCTTTTCACAAGCCGCCCCGGAATAATCATAGGCAAAAAAGGCGCGGAAGTTGACAAACTGAAAGAAGACCTTCAGCAAAGAACAGGAAAAGAAGTTTATATTAAGATAGAAGAGATCCACAGACCCGAAATTGACGCTCAGCTTGTTTCAGACGGAATCGCGATGCAGATAGTAAAAAGAGTTTCATTTAGAAGGGCTATGAAAAGAGCGATGGAAGTCTCAAGAAAAGCGGGAGCGCTCGGGATTAAAATAAAAATCTCAGGAAGATTAAACGGCGCTGAAATTGCAAGAACTGAATGGTACCTTGACGGCAGACTTCCTCTGCAAACTTTAAGAAGCGACATAGATTACGGCTTTTCAGAGGCTTTCACAACATACGGCACAATAGGCATAAAAGTCTGGATATTCAAGGGTGAAAAAGTAAGCAAGCAGTATAAGCAATAAAGGAGAATTACAATGTTAATGCCCAAAAAAGTCAAATACAGGAAACAGCAGAGAGGCAGAAGAAAAGGGGTCGCCACCAGAGGGCAGTATGTAAGTTTCGGCGATTATGGGCTGATGGCTCTTGAGCCCGCTTGGATAACAAGCAGGCAAATAGAAGCGGGGCGTATCGCAATAAACAGGTTCATCAAAAGAAACGGCAAGCTTTGGATCAGAATATTCCCCGACAAGCCCTACACTAAAAAACCCCTTGAAACCAGAATGGGTAAAGGAAAGGGAAATGTTGAAGGATGGGTTGCAGTCGTTAAACCCGGCAGAATCCTTTTTGAACTTGAAGGAGTTCCCGTTAAGGAAGCGACCGAGGCGTTTACTCTCGCGGCTCATAAACTTCCCATTAAAACTAAAATAGTCTCCAGAAGAGAGCAGGAGTTGCTGCAATGATGAAACTGGAAGAACTTAAAGACACAAAAAAGATAAGAGAATTTTCGCTGGATCAATTGAAACACGAAGAAAAAGAGCTTAAAGACCAACTTTTGAAACTCAGGTTTCAACTTGTCGCTGGACAGATTACTAACCACAACATCATCAAGGCGTACAAAAAAGGTCTTGCAAGAGTAAAAACCGTCATCGTTGAAAAAGAGAGATCAGGAGCGCAAAATGGAAAGTAAAAAAACTTCAAGACGGCAAACTAAAATCGGAGTCGTTGTGTCAGACAAGATGGACAAGACGGTTGTTGTTGCGGTCAAAAGAAGACTTTTTCACCCAACTTACAGCAAGGTCATAAGCAGGACTTCAAAGTTCAAGGTTCATGACGAAAAGAACGAATGCAAAGTGGGCGACAAAGTGAAAATAATTGAAACAAGACCGCTCAGCAAATTCAAAAGATGGGCTGTCAAAGAAGTTATTGAAAAGGCAAAGTAGTCCCGGTTAGGAGGCACATATGATACAGATGAGAAGTATTTTGACGGTTGCGGACAATTCTGGGGCAAAAAAAGTTGCCTGCATCAGATTGAAAGGCGGCACCACCGCCAAAAAATATGCGGGACTTGGAGATGTTGTTACCTGCTCTGTGAAAGAGGCGATACCTCAAAGCAACACCAAAAAGGGAAAAGTAGTCAAAGCAGTCATAGTAAGAGTCAGAAAAGAGACAAGAAGAAAAGATGGCTCTTACATAAGGTTTGACGACAATGCGGCGGTTTTGATTGACGACAAGGGAGAACCTATCGGAACCAGAGTATTTGGTCCCGTGGCGAGAGAACTGAGAGAAAAGAGATTTATGAAGATAATTTCTCTTGCTCCAGAGGTTCTTTAGGAGGAATGAATGGCTCTAAGCATTAGAAAGAACGATTTGGTGACGATAATATCTGGAAGAGACAAAGGGAAAAAAGGCAGAGTTTTAAGCGTCAACCATAAAAAAGGCACCATTTTGGTTGAGAACTGCAATTTTGTAAAAAGGCATACAAGGCCCATACCGCAGAAAAACATAAAAGGCGGAATTCTTGAAAAAGAGGCGCCTATGCCTCTTTGCAAAGTGAAGCTTTTTTGCTCAGACTGTCAGAGCCCAACTGCGATTAAATCCAAGACTACTGAAGACGGGAAAAAACAAAGAGTTTGCAAAAAATGCGGCGCCGCGTTAATTAAGGGAGCATAAAAATGGCGACAAAGAAATATGTCCCGAGACTTTATGAATTTTATCAGAGTGAAATTGTAAAAGACCTCCAGAAGGAATTTGGCTACAAAAACATTATGCAGGTTCCCAAACTTGAGAAGATAAGCATCAATTTGGGAATGGGAGAGGCTAAGAACGACCATAAACTTCTGGATGAAGCGATAGCGACGTTAACCGCGCTTTCCGGCCAAAAAGCTTCAATTAGAAGGTCAAAGAAATCTATCAGCAACTTTAAACTGCGCAAGGGAGTTCCAATTGCCGCAAAGGTGACTTTGAGGGGTGCAAGGATGTACGATTTTCTCGACAGATTCATATCCCTTGCAATCCCAAGAATGAGGGACTTCAAAGGAGTGCCTGACAGATCTTTTGACGGCAGGGGCAACTACACTATCGGTGTCAAGGATCAGTTGATTTTCCCGGAAGTTGATTACAACAAAGTTACAAGAGCGATGGGAATGAACATAACATTTTGCACAACCGCAAAGACAGATTTGGAAGCAAAGGCTCTTTTGAAGGGCTTTGGAATGCCGTTTAAGAAATAAAGGAGAGTATATGGCTAGCGTCAAGATGTTCGCAAAAATGGTGAAAAAACCCAAATTTCAGGTTCGCTACCGAAACAGATGCAGAAGATGCGGAAGACCGAGAGGATACTACAGAAAATTTGCTTTATGCATATTATGTTTAAGAGAACTCGCCTTGCAGGGTCAGCTTCCCGGTGTGACTAAGGCTTCTTGGTAGATGGAGGAAATTTAAGATGATGACAGATCCAATTTCCGATATGTTGACGAGGATAAGAAACGGGCTTTCGGCGAGAAAGAATTCCGTCGAAGTTCCTTCATCCAAATTAAAAGTTGAAATCTGCAAGATCCTGAAAGAAGAGGGCTACATCCTTAACTTCAAGGAGACGGACGACGAAAAACAGGGAATTTTGACGATAGATTTGAAGTATCTTCCATCAGGCAAGCCCTGCATAGACGGAATAGAAAAAGTATCCCGTCCGGGAAGGAGACTCTACAAAGGCAAAGATGAACTTGAGCCTGTTTTGAACGGACTTGGAATAGCGGTTGTTTCCACCAGCAAAGGCATTTTGACCGACAGAGAAGCAAGAGAGCAGAATGTCGGCGGAGAAGTGCTTCTGAAAGTGTGGTAAGGAGAAAGAAATGTCAAGAATAGGTAAATTGCCAATATCTTTTTCCACAAAAGTTAAGGTCAATGTTTCTCCTGAACTTGTTCAAATTGAAGGACCTGTGGGAAAAGTGAAAGTTCCCATTCCGAAAGGAATAGAGTGCAAAGTTGAGGGCACTGCGATCGTCGTAAAAAGAAGTGATGATTCAGCAAGGCAGAAATCTCTTCACGGTTTGACGAGGCAGTTGCTTGCCAATGCAGTATCAGGGGTTGAAAAAGGATTCAAGAAAGAACTTGACATAGTTGGAGTGGGATTTAAAGCTCAGGTTGAAGGCAAAAAAGCGGTTTTCAACATAGGTTATTCTCATCCCATTGAACTTCCAATACCTGACGGGATAAAGATTAATATCGACAAGGGAACTCATATAGTTGTTGAAGGGGCGGACAAAGAATTGGTTGGTCAAATCGCTTCAGTGATAAGGCACTACAAGAAACCCGACCCCTACAAAGGCAAAGGAATAGTTTTCACTGGCGAAAAACTTATAAGAAAAGCCGGGAAACAGGCGAAGTAAGGGAGCGAATATGAACCACAGACATTTTAGTTCAAATGAGAGAAGATTGTGGAGAAAGACGCGCATAAGAAAGAAACTTTATGGAACTTCCGACACTCCAAG
>JAAZNT010000321.1 GCA_012798145.1 Thermoanaerobaculaceae bacterium
CTACGGAATAAGAATTGAAAAAGAATTGATTCCAATTCAGGATGTCGTTATGAAAACTGCAGAACTCTTTGATTTTGACCCTTTCTGCTCAATAAGCGAAGGAACTCTTCTTGCTATCGTTTCAAAAAAAGACTCTGATAAAGTGGTTTCTGCGCTTGCAAGGAAAAACATTATCAGCGCAGTTGTCGGAGAGATAGTCCCTCAGAATAAGGGGATAAAAGTAATAGAAGAAGGTAAAGAAAGAAAACTTGTGCATCCCCAGACTGACCCATACTGGCAACTTGTAGAAAGATTTTCAAAAAACAACTAAAATTTTCTCTGTCTTTTGGGCGTTTTCTGTTGTAAAATTTAGGCGGAGGATTGAAATGGAAAAGAGCCATATATGTTCAAAACTTGAATTCCATCTTGCTTCTTACGCCGTTAAATGTTCAATAGACCTTCCCCACGAATACCCCCAAGAACATCCAAAATTCAGGTCTTTCTTCCAGCAGGACAAAGACAGAGTTCTTCACTCAGAATCCTTCAGAAGACTTGGCTATAAGACACAGGTTTTCGTGGTGTATGAGGGAGATTTTTACCGCACACGCCTGACCCATAGTCTTGAAGTGGCGCAAGTTTCAAGAAGCCTTGCAGTCGCTTTTTCGGCAAACGAAGACCTTGTGGAAGCGGTCGCCTACGCGCACGACCTTGGACACCCACCCTTTGGACACAGAGGAGAGGACACATTAAATTCTCTTTTTCAACAAGCCCTTGCAGACAAATTTGGAATAAAAGCACCCGCTAACCGCAAAGCATTTGAACAGAACTACCAATCCTACAGAATCGTTTCGGAACTTGAAAAAAGATACTTTGAATTTCCCGGGCTCAACCTTTCCATTCCCGTTTTGAAAGCCCTTTTGAGGCACGAAACCGCCTTTGACATCCCCTCAATCCCCTACCCCATTGAACTTGTTTCAGAAGAAAAGACAAAGAAGGTCAAACAACTTTACTTTGACACAAAAAGCCCTTCCCTTGAAGCGCAAATTGTAAATGTCGCAGACCAGATCGCATGGGTTACACACGACCTTGAAGACGCTTTGAGAGTAAGGTTTCTTCACATAGAAGACCTTCGCAAACTTAACAACCGCCTTTTAAATCTCTCAGAAGAGAGAATCAAAAAAGGAAGCAGTTGGGAAAAAGACACAATTTTATGGGGAAGACTGCTTGTAAGAAATATGATAGACATTTTGATAACAGACCTTGTAAATGAGAACGCACAAAAACTTTCAAAACACAAATCATCAAAAGAGATAGAGCAGATTGAATTTCCCATTCTCCGATTCTCATCAGAAATAGAAAAAGCGGTTGAGAATTTGAGAAATTTCCTTCTGGAGAGAGTATACACCCACCCCATTGCCGAAAGAATGTCCTCAAAAGCGTCAATGATTCTTGAAAGAACATTTGAAAAACTTGTAAAAGACATAGAATCAGAAAAATCAACCTCTATGAAACTGCTTCCCTACTCAACGCAGGAGATTCTGAGGAGCGAGACCAATCCCGTCAAAAGAGTCCAGATAGTCGTTGACTTCATCGCTGGAATGACAGACAGATTCGCCTCTGAATTTTACCGCATCCTCTTCGAACCCGAAGAAAGAGGAATAACAAGTTTGTATTGAGAAAAAACCTCACTTGAATTCTTTCCCCCCGCCCCTTTGCTTTCGCTTCGGGGCGGGGTGGGTGATGGCAGAAAAATAGAGGGGGCTCTCCATTCTGCCTCCGATCCCCCGGGGAGGCTAATTAAAGGGGATCTCCCATTAGGTAATTTTATTTTACCATCTCCTCCGCCTCTTTTCTATATTTTCCGCCTTAATATCTTCTCAAACCTTCTGGGCGGGCGCCTCTTCCTCCGCTTCTTTATTCTTTCTGCCTTTTTTGGGGATCAGTTCTTCAAACCT
Organism: Thermoanaerobaculaceae bacterium; assembly: GCA_012798145.1. Lineage (GTDB taxonomy): Bacteria > Acidobacteriota > UBA4820 > UBA4820 > UBA4820 > UBA4820. Next base: position 1,935 of record JAAZNT010000321.1, read on the forward strand.
TGCAGCGATTTCCGGTTTTGTAAGAAAGTGCAACATTCCCGCCCCTCTTATGGTGTCAATCGCCGATTCTACCCTTTTCCTTAAAGCGTTCCTTTGAGCAGTAGTCTGTTTCTTCTGCGCTTTGGCAGACTCCTGAAGCAAGTCTGATGCGTTCAAAGAAACCATTATCTTTTTTCCATTTTCAATATCAGAGGCAAGAATTCCAGATTTTCTGAATTCTTCGGGAAATTTCGCATATGCGTCAATTATAGCCATAACCCCGCCTATTATTGAGGAAACTTTTTTCTGATTCATTTTCGTCCCAACTCCAGCCGCTTTTTGACAATCTTTTGATGCCTTTCCTCTTTTTAAGGCTTCCTTTACGAATGAACAAAAGTCTGCGCCTTTCCTTGCGTTTTCCATTTGCGTCCCTGTAAATCCCTTGAGTTTGTCAATCTCCGCCTGCGCCTCTCCCTCAGCCCTGCTCAAAAGGTCAAGGTCTTCCTTTAGTCCGTCAAGAAGCCCCGCAGGAAGACGCCCCTCCAACTGCTTCCTAAACTCGTTTGCAAGTTCCAGAGCTTTTACCCCAGCACGATAAGTCGCTCCCAATTCCCATTTTGGTTCATCTTTCTTACGCATCTTATACTCCTTTCTTTTAAAATTGCATAACTTCTTTATAATCTATCACTTTGAAGAGTTTATCTTTAATTTTCGCCGATTTTTCAGCCAAATTATGTTTCGCACCTGAAACCCCCGACAAGGAATCTCTTTTCCCCGACAAGGAATCTTTCATCCCCGACAACGGATCTCTTTTCCCCGACAAGGAATCTTTCATCCCCGACAACGGATCTCCTTTCCCCGACAAGGAATCTTTTATCCCCGACAATGGATCTCTTTTCCCCGACAAGGAATCTTTTATCCCCGACAAGGAATCTCTTCTCCCCGACAAGGAATCTTTTATCCCCGACAGCGGATCTCTTCTCCCCGACAAGGAATCACTCATCGCCGCAAAGGTTTCTCTTATACCAGAAAAAGCAACCCACAACCCCGAAGAAAAAAACTTTCCCTTTTCAACTTTTAAACTATTTTCGTCTGAGAAAAAACAAGAAAAAACATCAAAACTCAAGAATTCTGCCATCATAGCCCAAATCCTCAAATTTTCAAAACACATTGTTGAATATATTATTTGAGCAAGAGAAAAATATAAATCAAAATTTAATCCCTGTCAAGCGGTTGAAACATCAATGAAAATTTTTTAACGCTTTGTTTAAAAATATTCTTTTCAAAGTATTTGGTTCTGCCTTTCCAATTAATTTTTTTACTTCCTTTGAAAAATCTTCGATGTCCAAAAAAAAGTTGGGATATGCCTGTCTTATTTTGTTTACAGAATTAATAACTACTAACACTGGTTCTATTTTCTTTCCTTCTTCTGCCTCCTCTTCTTTTTTAGCATAATCCAGTAAAGCTTTGTCAAAATCATTTTTTCTGTAACTTGATACCTCAACTGTTTTATCAAGTGAATTCAAGACAATTAGGTGACAAAATCCCCCCTTAATATGATCTATTGCAACAGATAACCCTTTCATCTTGCTAAGCGCCTGAATTTGATTTTCTATTTCTTTAACATTTTTAAATATCTCTATTTCGCTTAAATTGGAGTGTTTGGGGACAGGAGGCATTCTCTCTTTGTAAGCAAACGCGGAAGATATTATGCAAAAAAAATCAAGCCATATCTGCTCTCCCTGCCTTGATTTAAGCGCTTGTCCAAGAAAAGTTCCCATCGTTTCAACTGCTGTTGCCCATAAATGTTGCAACCTTGTCCTTATCTGTATTTCAAGTCTCAAGCCATCATACATAGGATTTTTTTTGTTTTTATATTTGTATATTAAATGCCAACTTCGATAACCATCTTCATCTCTAGGATTTTTTATGTAATTTTTTTCCATAATGAGTTCATGAGGAAATTTCTTATTTTCTTTATATTTTTTTGCTAACATTTCAACATCTTGCATGTCCTTTAGAATTGCTCTTAATCCACCAATATCTTGCATTCGTGACAATTTCATATCAGGGTATCTTCTTAATTTATCTATAATCGTTGGCATCCTCTTAAGCCTTTGTGCTGTCAGGGCTTCTTTAAAGTCTCCACAATATTTCCTTAGTGTTGCTTGAAAGGTATTCAACGGGTATGCATGGGCAGATCTCCATTTATTGATTAAATCTTTTGCTAATTTCTCATCTTCCTTATTGCCTTCTTTCAAAGCAACAATTCTCCCGGCATTATCAATTTGGCTTCTTGATTCTAAGGGAACTTCAGCAAAAGGCATGTTTAGTCTCTTTTCTTTTGATAACTTTATTTTTTTCAATTACTTTGAAAACTAATAACTGTATTTCTTGAAAATTTGAACTATTATTGACTTCCGAATTCCATTCTGCCATAAAATCCTCTATTCAATAGAATCATTTATAAGTTGAAATTTTTTTCTTTTATTTAAATCCTCTAAATAATTGATCATTTCAGGGGCAGGCTCAGTTTTTTCTATTCTTTTTTTTGCCATTTCAAAATATTTTTCATCTATCTCAAAACCTATAAAATTCCTGTTGAATCTTTTGGCAACAACTCCGGTTGTTCCAGAACCCATAAAAGGATCCATCACTGTATCGTTTTCCTTACTTCCTATTAATAAAATTCTCTCAAGAAGTTTTTCTGGTTTTTCTGTTGGATGTTCAGTTTTGTGTCTTTCAGCATTTATTTCCCATAAATTCCTCATTTGTTTTCCATTTCCAAGCGTTAAAGCAATATCATAATTGAAATAATATTTCTTTGATTTGCTTGCCACCCATATCAATTCTGTAGATGGAACAAAGCGATTCTTTTGGATTAATGGAGGGGCGTTAGGCTTAAACCAGATGACATCATTTATTATCAACAAATTGAGCTTTTTAAGGATGACTCCTATTGA
>JAAZNT010000018.1 GCA_012798145.1 Thermoanaerobaculaceae bacterium
AGTCAAGATAACCAGCCCAATATTTCCGTCTTTGAGCATTTTCAATACGATTTTGGGAGGGCAATTTACAAGCCGCCTGAATAAAAAAATGAGAGAGGAAAAAGGTTACACTTACGGTGTAAAGACCTATTTCTTTCTTCAAAAAGGAAACCTTCCGTGGTTTCTTTATTCAACAGTTGAACTGAATAAAACCATAGAGGCGGTTTCTGACATACTTAGCGAAATGGATAAAATGAATGCTGAAGTTCCGCCTACAAAAGAAGAATTTGAAGGGGCAAAAAACGGTTTTCTTGCAAGGTTCATACAGAATTTTGAAACGCAGGAAGAAAAAGCGCTGAAATTTGGCAGACTTATCGCAAACGGGCTTCCTTTGGATTTTTATGAAAAACATTATGAGAGGTTTGCAAAAGCGACACTTGAAGAAGTAGTCGAAAACTCTAAAGGAGTATTTAAGAAAGAAAACATCTCTTTCCTAATAATTGGAGATGTTGACAAAAGTTATTTCAAGTCGCTTCCCTTTGATGAAGCAATTGAGCTAGACCCGAAAGAGTTTTTTTAACCATCTTTCACTGCCCGCAGGTGTTTGAAGTGTCTTTGTTTGTAACGGCACATTTTCCCGATGAGCCATTTGTCCCCGGACCTGTTCTTTCAACATTTCCGCTGTTTTTGCCCCATGAACCTTCTGTTGTTCCAGCAGAATTAGTTGCGACAACAATCCACCAGTAAAATCCTTTTGGATCTAACTGTGGGTTAAGAGAGTTGTTCCAAGTGTAAGAATTTCCGCCACCCATACCGCAAACGCATGAAGGAATATCAACAGTATAAGTTCCGCTGTAATTTGTCGGAAGCCCAGAGCCGGGACCAACGACAAGAGAATAACTTTGTCCCGTGCAGCCGTTATCCCAAGAAAGGTTTATGGTATTTCCAAGAACATCTGATTTAACTGAAGTCATCGCGCCACCAGAAACTCCGTTTGGAACACCGGGGGGCGTTGAAACATTTACTGTGACGGTGTCGCTCGCATAGGATGTGTCGGTCTGTCCCAATTCGTCAACTGCCCTTGTTTCTATCGTATGTGTTCCGCCAGATAGTGTTACTGTGAAAGTGTAATTTTCTGTTGCCGAATTAAATGATCCGTCAGATGGGGTTGCATTTTGCCAAGAACCGCCGTCAACGCGGTATTGGACATTTGCAATTGTAAGAATGTTTATGTCGCATTGATAGTTATACACATTCTGATTTGTTAATTTTTGAATTGTGGCAGTTCCGTTGTATGTCAAGTTTGTGTTTGTTGTTGGGTCGGGAGAATATGCGGTAAGGGATGTTTCAGGGTTTATATCTATCGGGTCTGGAATTGTATCGGAATCGCTGTCGCCCCAGCCAATTTGTCCTTTTGTATAACTGCAAACTGCGTTGTAGTTGTCCCTCATCATACAATTGACATTTGAAGAGCAGGAATTTTGGCAATTTTGATTTGAGTAATTGACATAACCTGAAACTTCTGTGCAGTTGCATCCGGAACCTGAATATTCGTCAAAAGCGTAAAAAATATGCCCCGTTTCATGTTTTACAACCTTGTTCATTTGGGAGATGTTCCATCCGTCGTTGTCATAAGTCATAACCACCCAAGGACCTCCAAGCCAAGCGTACCCAAACCATCCGTCAGGGAATTTCCCATCTGTGTCGTTATAACTGTTGATCACGAAAATTGTGAACGCCCAATCCGTTCCGTCTGCGATTCTTGCGTCGCCATTAAATTCTCTCGCTTTGGTGTAGCCAGAATAAGAAGAATAACCAAGGTTGTTGAGTATCTCGCAAGCCCATAATCCTTCGCCGGATGAGCAGTTGTTGTAAGAAGGCGCGGCGTTTCTGTTTATAGGTTCATATTGCGTTCTTGCCCTTGTGTCTGTTCTTCCAAGATAATAGTGGTATGTGAAAGAAGGTTTTAAGGAAGTTGTTAAAGTATAAAGATTTCTTAACTCATTCAATCCTTCCACTATTTCGTTCTGGACATTTGTTTCAAGGGTTGCGTTCCAATCTTCTGTGGAAGGGTCTGTCGCCCCGTTGCTTTCGGGAAGTATAACATTTACGCTCACATTCCCGAGCAAGTATTCAGAGCCGGAATATTTAAGAGAAGTTGAAGTGCAGGAGCCAAGCGGCTCTCCGCTTTCACTCCTCTCAATCTCTGGAATAAATAAATCGTTTATTAAAGGAAGCCCTTGAGGAAGTTCCGTATCTTCGCATTTCCCGTCCACTTTAAGCAGCGCTCTTTGGGCATTCCA
>JAAZNT010000322.1 GCA_012798145.1 Thermoanaerobaculaceae bacterium
AAATTGGAGCGCCTCCGTCACCATTATTGTATGCGTTTGTGCAGTTTGCAATTCTGAACTGGAAATCAACAAAATATCCTGAACCCCAAACGGAATTTGCACTTGTATGATAAACCAATCTTGTCCTTCCAAAATCCCAAGTTGCCCCATCAGCATTTGGATTGGGAGGAACCACGGCAGTTTGTGTGGCGGCGTTTCCCCACCAAACCAAATCACTGGGGTTTGTAATCTGATTGTTTGAAACTGTTTCTGAGGTTACGCACTGGCTCGGAGAATTGTTGTAATAAATTTTCAGGTCATCTCCGTCATTGCTTCCCGGAACAACGCTTATATCAGTTGATTTGCCTCCGCCACTGTCTCCTGAAAGAACGACATTTATTTCTTTCCATCCGTCTCCGTCAAGGTCGACAAGCAGGTTCCAAGTGTTATTGGTCCAAGGGTTGCTTCCCGTTCCGTCGCCTGATGATTTTGCTTGCGGAGTCAAAGGATCGCCTGCAACCCTAACTCTATAGAAAAAGACTTGGTTTGTTGAATCGTAAGCGTAATAACAACTTGCATAATATGGAGAATCGCCTCTTGAAATATCATTTGAACCGCTTACAGACGCCCCTCTTGAACAATCCGGGTTTCCTGTAAGGTCTTTGATTTGGTCTCCAAGTTGGGTGTAATAAAGCCATCCTCCTGTTCCCACTGTTTCATTTGGCCAGGAAACAGGTGGGTCATTAACCGATTCCAAAGACCAAGGCTGATAGTCTTGCAAATTTAATGGATTTTCTTGTTCTCCACGGAACTCAGGGAAAAACAGGCTAAAGCAAAACAGTAACCCAAACAACCCAAGAATTTTGATAAAACCTCTTTTTTTCTTCATCTAAACACCTCCATCATTTAACTATTCACTACAATACAATAATGCTTTTTATTTCATTTTTCAACAAGAAAAGCAAAAATGTGACATTTGTCACACTTTTGCGCTCTTCTTTAGAATTTAACAAAAGTTTAAACATTCCATTTCTTCCTTTCATTTCATTATCTCCTTTAATTCTTTGGGTATTTCTTTTAAAATTTCCACCTGATAGCCGCCATTTTTAGTTATGACAACGCTTTTCTTTCCAACAAAAATCCATCCCTCCTGTGGAAAGGTTTCCAATCCCGTAGTATTTTCAATTTCATAGCAAAAGTTTTCAAATTCCTTGGTTATTTTAGCAACAAATTTGCTCATCTTTGAATCTATCGCTTGATTTTTGCTTTGGCAATTGCCCTCATTGTCAACTATGAAGGAAAGAAGCGTTTCTCTTTTCGTCATACTTTAGACCTCCCACTCTCAACATAGCAATATTGATGCCAATTATGGAAGGTTTTCTAACTTATTGATATTTATATACTTAAGAAAATGGCAAAAGATAAAGTGTAACATTACTATTGTAACAAGTTACAGTAATAATGATGCAAGGTTACATTTTATTTTGTTTTGTCAATCTCGTTTTTGTCAATATTGTATCTTTTCATCCATCTATAGACAGTCATTCTGCTAACATTTAGAATCTCACAAACTCTGGTAATATTTCCCCCGCTTTCTTTTATGGCTTCAAGCAACAATTCCCTTTTATCCTTATAGATTTTTCTATCATCAACTTCTATTTTATTTTTAGAAAATATCTCATTTCTTAAATAATGCGGTAAATTTTCAATGGTAATAGCAAAAGAATTGGAGTTGATAACGCAATGTTCAACAACATTTCTTAATTCTCTGATATTTCCGGGCCAATCATATTGCAACAGGAAATCCATTGCTTCTTTACTGAATCCAATAATATTCTTGTTATACTTTTTGAATTCTTCAAGAAAATAATTGACATAAAAAACAATGTCTTCTTTTCTTTCTCTCAGTGGAAAAACATTTATTTCTGCAACTTTTATTCTATAAAAAAGGTCAAGTCTGAATTTCCCTTCGCTGGACAACTTCTCAAGGTCTCTATTTGTGGCGGCAAGAAATCTTACATCTATTTTTTCAGGTTTTGTTTCTCCAACTTTAAGAATCTCTTTTTCCTGAAGAACTCTTAAAAGAACCTTTTGACCATCTAACGGCATATCTCCAATTTCGTCAAGAAATACAGTTCCGCCATTTGCCGCCGCAAAAAGACCTTTTTGGTCGCTTGCCGCTCCTGTAAAAGAGCCCTTTTTATGTCCAAAAAGCTGGCTTGCTAACAGAGTTTCTGTCAATCCCGCGCAATTGATAACGACAAACGGCTTTTCCTTTCTTTCGCTAAGGGAGTGTATGGTTTTTGCTATTACTTCCTTTCCTACGCCTGTTTCTCCCCTTATAAGAACTGTTGTGTCAACCTTGCTTAAAACTTCAATTTGTTTTGCAATTTGAAGCATTTTTGGGTTTCTTCCCAAAATAAAATAATTTCCCAAAAAAGATTTGTTTTTCATTTCTTTATTTATAATTTCAGTTAATTCATAAAAAAAGATTATTTTAAGTTCGGGGTTTGATGGATGCGTAAAAATTTCAATTTCAGAAAAGAAAGTTTCGTCGTTCTTCATCTTAATTTGCAAAAGCAATCTGTTTAAAGAATTTGGATAATTTTTTAAATTCTTGACAAGTTCCTCATTCGTTTTTTCTCGAATTGGCAACACTTTCAATAAGTTTGTATTTGTGATGGATTCATCCAAATTGAAGATTTTTTTAAATGGTTCATTTACAAAAACCACATTTAAATCATTATTGACTACGACTGCGGCTGTTTTCATTTTTTCAAAAAGAGCGGTCAAGTATTCATTCACTCTTTTTATTTTTGAATTGACTTCGTTTAGTTCTTCTGTTTTCATCAATAAAACGGCAGTATTTTCTTTCACTTTCTCTTCAAGCAAAAGCGCTCTTTTTCTTAAAGCGTAAGTTCTATATTTGAAAATCAGAACAATTAAACTCAAAGAAACGATAAAAAGAAAAATAAAAAATAGATTTGTTTGATAAAAATAGGGCTTTACAACAAAGGGAAAAACAGCATCACTTGCGCATTTATTTCCCTTGCTGTCGAAGACCGAAACCAATAATCTATAATCCTTAGGCTTCAATCCTGTGTAAATTGCAATTCTATCTTTACCCCCATTTTTCCAATCATTATCGTATCCTTCAAGCTTATATATAAACCTTGCATAATCATTGCTTAAAAAGATAGGAGCGGTATATTTAAATGATATGTCAATTTTTCCCTTGCCAAATGTGGGATTTTCATTTTTATAATCTGCCATTTTATTATTAACCTTAACATATTCAATAATAGGGGTGGATGGCGGCGGAAAAGTAATATTAGGGTTTATGCCAACAATGCCCTTTATAGTGGCGAACCAAATTTTTCCGTCTTTTCCAACTGTTAAAGAGGGCTGATTTCTTCCATTGCATTCGGAAGAGAGCATCCCTTCTCCTTTTCCATAAAAGCCAATTTTAAGAAAACTTGTTTTGCCGTCTGCGTAATCATTAAGGTCTTGAATTCTAATCTTCATTATTGTGTCATTGCTACTAATGTAAAGAGATTTGTTATTGTCTTCAACTATGTAAGAAAGAAAATCGCTTTTTAGCCCATCCTTTGTTGAAAAATTGAAAAATTTCCCCTCTTTGAACCTTGTTAAACCGCCTCCATAAGCTGCTATCCATACTGTTCCTTCAGAATCTTCATAAATTCCTCTGACATTTTCGTATGGCAGCCCATCTTTCTCTGTAATTGAAATAATTTTCTCCCCTTTGACCAAATTTATCCCATTTGAAGTTCCCACCCATATATTTCCACCTCTATCCTCGCTTACGCTATTTACAACTCCCTGAAGAAGACCATTTTTCCAATCATAAATTTTTTCAATTCGCTCATTTTTTAAAACGGCAACCCCTTTTTGTGTTCCCACCCATAGATTTCCCTTTGAATCCTCGAAAAGAGCGTTTATATCATTGCAAGGCAGTCCATTTTCGCTGTTATATATCTCAATTTTACCATTCTTTAATTTAATGAGTCCAGAATTCCATGTTCCTATCCAGAATGTTTTGTCTTTAGTCCTAAAGATAGATGTAATGACTTTATTATTCCATTTGGATTTCTCTATTTTTCCATCTTTTAGTCTATATATTACTCCATCAGGATAGTATGAAGAAAAAATAATTGAGCCATCATAATCGGCAAAAACAGAAGCGACTGTTTCTCCATAAATGCCATCTTCCTTACCGTAAAACTCAACAAGGGGGTAACTAATTTTAAATAAACCATCACCATCGCTTCCAACCCATAAATTGTTTTCTTCATCAACTAACAACGATGTAATTTTCACATCTTTTTTTTCAACATAATCAAAAAATCCCTCAAATAAATTCAAAGAATTATTTTGGAAAATATATAAACCTTTAAAGCTACCGATCCAAAAATTTCCTTTTTTATCTTTAGCTATTGAAAGGATTTGTTTGGATTTAATATATTGAACCGATTTGCCTCTAATTTTTATTAAATAAGCCTCTGTTCCCGCATAAATTGTTCCATCTTCATCCTCAAAAAATGTAAGAATTTGGTATTTTATTAAAGGGAATATTTCTATTTTTCTATCCTTTAAAATTGCCAAGCCCTTTGTTGTCCCTATTAAAAGTTCGCCGTTTTTTGTTTTATATAGAGATTTTACGCTAATTGAAGGCAGACGGTCCATTATAACATTTATTATTTTCTCATCCTTTAAAAAGAACAATCCACCATCTGTCCCCACACAAATTGTTCCATCCTCAATCTCAACAATATCATTAACATTAACAACATCATACCCTTCATTTGTCCAATCAATTATTTTTATCTTTTCTTTTTCAAAAATAAATATCTTCTTATTTTCGGTTGCCACCCATAATCTATCTTTGCTATCAATAAAAAGTTTCGCTACTCTGCTTCCTTTAAAAAATTCTCCTTCTTTAAGAATAGCAAGAGAGGAAAATTCCTTTCCATCAAACTTGCATATTCCTCCGAATGTTCCTAAAAGCAGGTATCCTTCCTTAGATTTCAAAATTGATCTCACTGAATTTTGAATGAGACCATTTTCTGTCGTCCAATTAGAAAAAATCATTTTTGATTTTTTCTCAACATAGTAGCAAAAATGGGCTTTCGAAAAGACAAAAAAGATATAGATAAAAAGGAGAATTTTTAAAAAAAGAAAAAATGTCTTCTTTTTTCCAACTCCCATACCAAAAAACTCCTCAATTAAATTATCTCATTTATAAAGATA
>JAAZNT010000323.1 GCA_012798145.1 Thermoanaerobaculaceae bacterium
AAAGCTTCGAAGGTAATCTCGCAGTGACAGCGTTGTTTTTAGGAAACCTCACTCTACCCTCTCCTGAAATGCGATGGTTGTTTTTATCCCGAATTTGCCTTAAAAAAATTTACAGAAGTTTTCTCTATTTCTTTGTTGAGATTTTTTCCTTCCAGAGTTTGACAAATTTCCTGAATGCTTGCGGCTTATTTACTTTAAAAACCCACAAGGAAACTTCAACAGCCAAAAGAAAAGCATAAACCCAGATTATCTCTTCTCTTGATGATGGAACAAAAAACTGGCAAGCCCACAAGACAAAGATGGCAATCGCCTCATAAAATGAAAATCTCATATTGAGCAAGAAGCAGAATACTAAAAGAGATTGAAGAAGTGTCAAAACCAATTCTATTTTTTGGTGGTGGTCAAAGACTACGGGATTGAACCCCTTTGATGATATAGCGTAAACAATAGGAATCATACCAGCAAGCATAGTCCATTGATTTATGTTTGAGGAGACAAGGTTCATCATCGCCATCGGCGCGCCCTTGATTTTTCTCGCCCAGTAGAAAGCAGAAACTTTTTCCGGAAATTCGCTCAAAAATGGAGCAAGCCACTGTACAAAAACATACTCCGAAACTCCAACAGCAACAGCGAGCGCTTTAAGGGAATGGAGAAATGGCTCCGCAGAAAACATTATGATTAAAGCCCCTGAAACGAAGAGTGAGCCGATTACAAGATTTCTCTTCCTTCTTTTCATCACAACAATTTTTCTTATAGGCCATTCCTCTTCTTAAGGGTTTTGGATCGCTTTTGGTGGAATTTTTTGTAAAATTGAAATGTAAAGAAAGTATATCGCAAAGAGGAAGATCCCGTCCAAAATGTTGAGCGTCCCTTTCACAATTATGAAAACAAAATACATTTGCGGAAGAAGAAGCCCCATAACTTCGACGGAATGTTCGTCTTCAAGTTTGATTTCTTTTAAAAATTTCTTGTGTCTTTTGAAATAAAAGAAAAAAGTGGTAAAGAAAATAAGATGCCAGCCAAGCCCAAGGAGAAGACGAAGCGAGCCGGTGAAATTGGCTGAAACGAGCGCAATTCCGTGAGGAATGCGTGGCGCTTCCCAAGCGATCACCGCTTCAACCGCATATTCGGGGAGAGTTTGAATCCAAGCAAGAATCGCAAGAGACAAACCCTGAGAAAGGAAAAATTGAGCCGATTCCGCCGCCCAAGCAATCATTAGAGAGCTCAGAAGTATCGCAGGAAATGTCCATATTGCCTGAATCGCTCCCGATGCTAATTTTGCTCCACTATTTGCAAGCGAAAGAAGATATTTCAGCAATTCCTCCCAAAAAGAGCCATCTTATAACTTAACATCACCATTTTCAAAAACTTCTCTCAATTCACTCAAAATATTCTCGCTATTGGCGGAAGTTTCCGCTTGAATTGGTTGTTTTTCACTCTTTGGATAATTTTTTCAATCATTCCTGTTGAAATTTTCAAAATCCTTGAAACTTCTGAAGGGTTTTTCTTTTCGTCATAAATCAAATAGAGAACAGCATCTGCGTCTTTATATTTTATTTCCATATCTCCTTCGTCAGTTTGATTAGCCCAAAGGTCTGCCGAGGGTGCTTTTGATATTATATTTTCAGGAATTCCCAAATGCTTTGCCAGTTGGTAAACCTGCGCTTTGTAGAGGTTGCCTATTGGATTCAAACTTGAAGCTGAATCCCCGTACCAAGTCGTATATCCCAAAAGGATCTCACTCCTGTTTCCCGTTCCAAGAACAAGACCGTTTTCCCTCGCCGAAATATCAAAAAGAACCGCCATTCTTGCTCTTGCGGCAAAATTACCTTTTCTAACTCTGAAAAATGGATTACTTGTATCTTCAGTCAAAAACTGATTTTCTTCAAAATAGGAGTCAACAATATTTGAAATATCAACCCTGTAACTATTTAATTTATATTTTTTTATAACAAGGTCTGCGTCTTTTTCTGATTGCGGATTTGATGTTTTATAAGGCATCTTTACGGCTACAAGTTTTTCCTTACCGACTGTCTCGCAGACAACTCCCGCAACAACAGAAGAATCAACTCCTCCTGAAAGCCCTAAAACAAACTTCTCCTTTTTTGCATTTTTTAAATACTTTTCAAGGAAAAGCCCCATTATTTCAAGCGCCCTTTTGCAGTTTATTGAAGGTGGATATTTTTTCATATCGTTTCTCCTTTTTAAATTTTCTAAACGCCGTTTCTTACAGAAATACCCATCCTTGAAAGTTCCTTGATGACCGCATCAAATGCCGTCCCTAAATCTTCAGGTCTATGGGCGTCAGAAGAGAGAATCACCTCTCTTCCCCCGAGCTTTCTGTAAAGACGGAGTATTTCCCAGCCCGGATAGGGCTCATTTATTTGAACTCTGTAAGGAGCGGTGTTTACCTCAACAAAAATTCCCATATCAAGAGAGGCGGTTAAAATTGACCTTATTATCCTTTCGTAGTGAGAGATGAAAAAATCGGAAGAAACTCTTTTTTTAAAATACCTTTTTGGAAAATCTATGTGACCTATCGCATCGTAAAGGTTGCTTTCAACAAGTTTCAGGCATTCTTCAAAATAGGGTGTTAGGGTTTCCTTAAAATCGTCTCCTTCATTTTCCAATCTTGAAACATAGTCCGGAACTTCTTCCCATCCAATGTTATGGTTTGAGCCAATTGTAAAATGAAATCTTCTCTTTTTCAAAAAATCCCTTATTTCAGACAAATGTTTTGGATGATGGCTTATTTCAGCACCAAATTTAATTTTCAAATCGGGGTATGTCTGCCTTGCCATTTCGTATGCCTCAAGCGCTTTTTCATAATTGTAATGGCTAAAGCCCCTGTCGGATGGATGAAACTCTATGTGGTCTGTTATAACAACGCCAAACAGCCCGTTTTTCCTTGCGCTTAAGGCAAGTTCATCAACAGTTGTCTCGCTGTCCCAAGAAAAAAGCGTATGTGTATGGTGGTCAACAAAAGGCATAGACATATTAGCTCACATAAATTGAAAAGCGATCAATATCGCAACCAAGATTCCCATAATGCTTTCTCCCGCTATCAATCCAGAAGCCACAGGAACTGTAAAATTATCTGACATCTCCGGCTTTCTCTTTTCAAGGATGTAAGCAATTAGAGCGCCTATAAACATACTTACAGAATTAAATGCTGGGATAACAAAAGCAATTCCCATAGCAGTTGGAGAAGGAAGATATTTCCTCATCTTAGGAAAATTTTTCTCAAGAAGCGTCACCACTATTCCAAAAATTGCTCCCCACAAAAGCCCCCACCTTGCGGAAAGAGGAAGAGCAGATAGACCCTTGGAAAGCAAAATTGCTACCCCTGCCCAAGTTTGGGCTGCCGGCGCGGGAAGTTTATCCGTTCCGATCACATCTGCGTTGGGAATAAGTATGTTGTAGACTGGAACGCATACAAGCGCTCCTCAAATCACTCCAAGCATCATCGCAAGAAACTGCTTTCTTGGGCTTGCACCAATCCTATATCCGCATTTGAGCGATTGCAAAAGGTCAGCAGAGGATGTCGCTGCCCCTCCTGTAACATTTGCGGTCATAAGGTTAGCCACCATATTGCCCGGCGCTATCGCGCCATAGAGCAACTGCGTAATTTTGCCCATCGCCCCTACGGGAGTTATGTCTGTCTCTCCCGTCGCTCTGCAAGCTACTATCGCAAGGAAAAATGTCATCAAAACAGCAAATAGCCCCATCCACCAAGTTATTCCAAAAAGATGAATCTGGAGAAATGTTGCGACAACTCCGAAGGCGAAAAATCCCAGAATGAACCAAGAGGGAGGAATGTCAACTTTTGCCGCTTCGTCAATTTCGCCTCCGTTCTTGCCTTTAAACAAAGTTGAAAGCCCTTTGAAAGCCCTCATAACAGTTCGCCACTGCATAAAGAAAGACAACAATCCCGCCGCGACCATCATTGCGACTCCGGGCCACATCAGCCACCTGACAATGTTTTTAAAGCCCCCGTATCTCTGACTGTTCTTCTGCCCTGACGAGATTCCAAGAATTTCGTTTCCTTTTGACTCTAAAGATTCTATTTG
>JAAZNT010000324.1 GCA_012798145.1 Thermoanaerobaculaceae bacterium
AGGAATTTTAGGCTTGACCGTTGTCATCCTTGCATTAGCAGTTATTTGGCTTTTCGCTCCATGGAAAAAGCCGACAACAAAATTTTGGATACTTTATCTCTATCCCTACGCTGTTTTTTTGATTTCAATTGTTTGGGTGGTTTGGGCTTACGGCGGTTTAAAAGAACTCGGGCTTAACTGGTGGAATGTTCTTTGGCTTCTTCCGATGCTTACTCCCATTTTCAGCACAGGCAACAGAAGATGGATAGATGGAGAAAATCAGCCATAATATTTTGTTTGAAAAAAAATTAGTATTGTTATATTCTTATTCCTTAAAAGTTTTCGACGCAAAGGAGGAGCGATGACACCTCTTGAACTTATTTGGCTAATTCCAGTTTTGCCTCTTTTGGGGGCGTTTGTTAATGGTGTTATCGGCTACAGGTTTGAGGAAGAGAGCAAAAGAAAAGTAATAAACTTCATCGCTCTTGCCTCAACATTTTTATCTTTGCTCATTGCCCTTTTGAACATTTATTACCTTATCACTTTTCCCTTTGACAATCCTCCCGCTCTTTCGTCTTCAATAACAATAAACAAAGAACACCACGCCTTGAGTTACAATCTCTCTGAATGGATAAACGGCGGGAGTTTCACAACCCCTTCCGGCAGAGAGGGTTTTTTCGATGTTTCATGGCTTTTTGTTCTTGACCCGCTTTCTGCCGTTATGCTTTTTGTTGTTACATTTGTTGGATTTTTGATTCATATCTATTCAGTCGGTTATATGGCTCACGACAAGGGCTATTTCAGATATTTTTCATATCTCAATTTGTTTATGGCTATGATGCTCACCCTTGTTCTCGGCGGCAACTATCTTATGATGTTTGTCGGCTGGGAGGGGGTTGGGCTTTGCTCATACCTTTTAATCGGATTTTACTATACAAAAGATTACTGCGCTGACGCAGGGAAGAAAGCGTTTTTGACAAACAGGATAGGCGATATGGGTTTTGCCGCAGGGTTGATTCTCATTTTATACTACTTTGGAACTCTTGACATCGCGAAAGTCAACGAACTTGCAGTTTCGGGAGAATACAATGTTCCTTCTTACATTGTAACGGCGGCGGCTCTTCTTTTGTTTGTTGGAGCAACGGGAAAAAGCGCCCAGATTCCTTTGTATGTATGGCTTCCTGACGCTATGGCTGGACCTACGCCTGTTTCCGCTTTGATTCACGCAGCGACGATGGTTACATCAGGAGTTTACCTTGTCGCAAGGTCAAACGGGCTTTATTCCACAAGCCCAACCGCTCTGGGGGTTGTTGCTGGAGTTGGATGTTTGACCGCTCTTTTTGCGGCTTCAATCGGGCTTGTGCAGAATGACATCAAAAAAGTTCTTGCATACTCAACCGTTTCCCAACTTGGGTATATGTTTTTGGGAGTTGGAGTGGGCGCTTATGCAGCGGGAATTTTCCACCTTTACACGCACGCATTTTTCAAAGCGCTTCTGTTTTTGGGTTCAGGATCTGTGATACACGCCCTTTCGGGAGAGCAGGACATAAGAAAGATGGGGCAACTTTTTGGCAAAATCCCTCACACAGCGAAAACATTTTTGATTGGATGCCTTGCAATAGCGGGTATTCCGGGTCTTTCTGGATTTTTCTCAAAAGATGAAATTTTATGGCAGGCACTCGTTTCCGACAAAGGAATCGCCAAATTCTCTCCGTTTTACGCCCAACTTCTATTTTTTATCGGAGTAATAGCGGCTACGATGACCGCTTTTTATATGTTCCGTCTTTTCTATCTGACATTTTTCAATTCAAACAGGGTTGAACATCACGCCGCTGAACACCTTCACGAAAGCCCTAAAGTTATGACAACTCCTTTGTGGATTTTGGCGATCGGCTCAATTGTTGCGGGTTATGTCGGACTTCCAAAACTTTGGTTTGGAGAGAAAGGCAATCTGTGGGAGCATTTCCTCAAAACGACTTTATACAAAGAGGTTGAAGAAGGCCATTTCTCCCACACTCTTGAATGGGGCGCGATGCTCTTATCAATCATTGTTGCCATTATTGGAATTTTCATTGCAACAAAATTTTACAAAGAAGAAAAAGGAACACCAAAAACAATTGCTGAAAAGACAAAAGCGCTTTACAACCTTCTTTTGAACAAATACTATGTTGATGAAATTTATCACTTTTTAGTAATCAAACCTTTTGTGAAACTCTCGGAAGCTCTCTCCTGGTTTGACAAATGGATTGTTGATGGAG
>JAAZNT010000325.1 GCA_012798145.1 Thermoanaerobaculaceae bacterium
TCCAGACGCCGATGGGCAAAATGCAAGGAAGATGAGGGGCTGCACCGGAGGCGACCTTTCGGTCGTTGAGGATGCCAAGCCCCGAAATCTGACGCAGCAGTTTGTCCGTTGCCGTCGGCGCATAATTGAGTGATGATGAGGATTGGACAAGTTAGAGCAAATGGCTTCCGAAAAGACGAAGTCTTTGCGGATGACAAAAGAGAAGTCTTGAAAAGCGCTTGCGCTTTTAAAAGACTTTGATTTTTGTCAACAAAAAAACGCAAAGCGTTTTTTGAGCCATTTGCGGAGTTGGGTTGAGAGGAAACCTCACCCCTTGATTTAGAATCAATGTCGGATTTTGGAATAGATTCTGGGGGGTTGGTTAATAGAGTTTTACCTTGATTTGAAATAACGCAACAAAAATTACTTGCCGCAGCATTTTTTGTATTTTTTCCCTGAGCCGCAGGGACAAGGGTCGTTTCTTCCCACTTTTCTTTCTTTGTTGACGACAGTTGACCCTTTTCTTTCCTCGCCCTTTTCGGGGGCAGAGTAACTAAACTGGCGCTCTTTTCTTTCCACTTTCTTTTCCTCTTTTTGAACTTGCGGCTCTAAAAGCATAAGGTATCTGACTATCTCCTCTTCAATCCTGTCAAGCATTGATTCAAAAGCATAATAGGCTTCTTTTTTATATTCAACGAGGGGATCTCTCTGCCCGTAAGCTCGTAGCCCGATTCCCTCTTTCAAATGGTCCATAGTAAGGAGATGGTCTTTCCATTGGTTGTCTATAACCTGAAGCATAACCAATTTTTCATATTCTCTCATTATTTCAGGAGTGATGCGCGACTCTTTTTCCTTGTATTTTTGCTCAATTTTTTCTTTTACTTTGTTTTCAAAACTTTCAGCGGTGGCTTTTTCAAGTTCCTTCATTATTAAGTCGTAATCGATGCCGAAAAAGTGTCTCAGCGAGGTTCTGAGAGAATCTTCTTTCCACCCTTCTCTGGGAGCAGTAGGGGGAACATTTTCCTCGAGTAGCCAGAGCAAAATATTTTCTGCGCTTTCCATCAAATACTCTCTCAAGTTTTCGCCAGAAAGTATTTTGCGACGCAGAGAGTAAATTGTCTCTCTCTGCTTGTTCATAACATCGTCATAGTCAAGAAGGTGTTTTCTTATTTCAAAGTTTCTGGCTTCAACAGATTTCTGCGCCCTTTCTATTGACTTTGAAACAAAAGGATGTGCTATAGGAACTCCCTCTTCCATCCCGACTCTTCCCATCATCTGTTTTAGTCGGTCGCCTCCAAAAAGCCTCATCAAATCGTCTTCAAGGGACAGATAAAATCTTGATGAGCCGGGGTCCCCCTGTCTTCCAGCCCTTCCTCTCAACTGGTTGTCTATTCTTCTTGATTCGTGTCTCTCCGTTCCAAGAATAAAAAGTCCGCCGAGAGAAACCACTTCGCTGTGCTCTTTTTCGTATATCTCTTTAAAAACGGCGAGTTGCTTTGAATACTCTTCCGGTTGAGTTTCAGGATTTGCTTTCGTTTTAGCAAGTCCTTCGGGGTTGCCTCCGAGAAGAATGTCAGTTCCTCTTCCCGCCATATTGGTGGCAATTGTCACAGCGCCTTTTCTTCCTGCTTGAGCCACTATCTCAGCCTCTTTTGCGTGGTATTTTGCGTTAAGCACAACATGCGGTATTCCCCTTCTTTTAAGAAGAGAACTCATCTTTTCGCTTTTCTCGATTGAGACCGTTCCGACAAGCACCGGCTGCCCTTTTTTATGAAGAGATTCTATTTCTTCTGCGGCGGCTTCCCACTTTTCTTCTTCCGTCCTGTAAACAACATCAGGGTGGTCAATTCTTATCATCGGCTTGTGAGTAGGTATCACAACAACATCAAGTTTGTAAATTTTGTCAAATTCAGCCGCTTCTGTGTCTGCTGTTCCTGTCATACCAGCGAGTTTCTTGTAGAGCCTGAAGTAGTTTTGAAAAGTTATTGTTGCAAGCGTCTGGTTTTCCTGCTGGATTTTCACGCCTTCTTTCGCTTCAATCGCCTGATGAAGTCCGTCAGACCATCTTCTTCCGGGCATAACTCTTCCCGTGAACTCATCAACAATCAAAACCTCTCCATCCTGAACCATATAGTCAACATCTTTATGGTAGAGTTTGTGAGCCACAAGCGCTTGATGAAGGCAGTGAAGTATTTCAATGTTAGCAGGGTCGTAAAGGTTTTCAAGGTTGAGAAGTTTTTCGCATTTTGCAACACCCTCTTCGGTAAGTGTCGCTGTTTTTTGTTTTTCGTCAACATTGTAATCTTTTTCGTTTTGAAGAAGTGGAATGATGGTATTTGCTGTATAATATTTATCAATTCTTTCTTCTGATGGTCCTGAAATAATTAAAGGGGTTCTTGCTTCGTCTATCAAAATTGAATCAACTTCGTCAACAAGAGCAAAATAGTGCCCTCTTTGAACCATATCCTCTATTCTGTATTTCATATTGTCTCTTAAATAATCAAACCCGAATTCGTTGTTCTGTCCATAAGTAACATCGCAGTTGTATTCCCTCTGCCTCTCTTCGTTGTCCATATTCTGCTGAATGCACCCAACCGAAAGTCCCAAGAACCTGTAAACCTTTCCCATCCACTCTGCGTCTCTTTTGGCAAGGTAATCGTTGACTGTGACAACATGAACGCCTTTGCCCAAAAGCGCATTGAGATAAACCGGCATAGTTGCGACAAGGGTTTTTCCCTCTCCTGTTTTCATTTCCGCTATTTTTCCCTGATGAAGAACAATTCCGCCTATTACCTGAACATCGTAAGGTCTTAACCCTATCGCCCTCAATGCTGCCTCCCTTGCAACTGCAAACGCTTCGGGAAGAATGACATCAAGCGCCTGATTTTCCTCAAAGCCCTCTTCAATCATCTTTGCGATTCTTGATTTAAACTCTGCTGTTTTTCCTTTGAGCTCCAAATCTGAAAGCTTCCTCATTTGAGGCTCATACTTGTTGACTTCGTAAACAAGCGGCTGGATTGCTTTTATGTCTTTTTCATATTTTGTTCCAAATATTGTTGTTAAAATCTTGTTTAAAACCATCAATGCTCCTTCAGTTTGAAAAAGAAAAAACCGCCCGCTTACTTGATTTCAGCTGGCGGCAAAAATCTGTGCTCATAATCGCCAGCGTCTACTCCTTTGCTGGCTCGCTTCCAGACACTGCGGCTAACTGGTTGTAAACCTGCCATGCCCTTTGAATGTATTGGTCTCCCATCTGCATATACTTTTCAACGAGCTCCGGCTTTGTCTTTTCAAGCATCCTGAACCTTGTCTCTTTCATCGCAAAATCTTTGTATGAAATCTTTGGCGGCTTTGAATCAAGTTTCAGAGGATTTTTGCCCTCTTTAATTAAGTCAGGGTTGTATCTGTAAAGGGGCCACAAACCGCATTCAACAGCAAGCTTCTGGTGCTCCATCCCTTTCATCATATCTATTCCGTGAGCAATGCAGTGACTATAAGCGATTATAATGGAAGGACCATCATAGTTCTCCGCCTCGACAAAAGCCTTGACCGTCTGGTTGTCGTTCGCTCCTAAAGCAACTTGAGCGACATAAACGGAGCCATAAGCAATAGCCATCAAGCCAATGTCCTTTCTTGGAGTCGGCTTTCCAGACATTGCAAATTTTGCAACGCCGCCGAGGGGAGTCGCTTTCGAACACTGCCCACCGGTGTTTGAATAAACGCCAGTGTCAAGAACGAGAAGATTTACATTCCTCATTGAAGCGAGAACATGGTCAAGCCCACCATAGCCTATGTCATAAGCCCATCCATCTCCACCGACAATCCACACGCTTTTTCTGATTAAACTATCCGCCAAAGATGAAAGCATTTTCGCTTCGTCGGAGTTAATCCCTTTCAGTTTGTTTTTAAGTTCGCCTACAAGTTTTCTCTGCAGTGCGATTTCAGGGTCGCTTTTTTGCGGATTTGCTATCAACTCATCAACAAGTTTTTCTCCAATTTGAGATGACATTTTTTTCATCAGTTCAACTGCAAACTCTCTCTGCTTGTCTATTGCAAGTCTGAATCCAAGCCCGAATTCGGCGTTGTCTTCAAAGAGAGAATTTGACCAAGCGGGACCTTTCCCCTCTTTATTCTTTGCCCAAGGAGTGGTTGGAAGGTTTCCGCCGTAAATTGATGAACACCCCGTAGCGTTTGCGACGATAGCCCTGTCGCCAAAAAGCTGGCTCATAAGTTTAAGATAAGGAGTTTCTCCGCAACCAGCGCAAGCGCCTGAATATTCAAACAGCGGCATAAGGAATTGAGAGCCTTTTACGGTGTCAACCTTAATTTTTGAAACATCAACTTCAGGAAGTTCCAAGAAGAAGTTGTAATTTTCCCTTTCTGGAATTCTTAAAGGAATTTGATCCGCCATATTGAGCGCTTTTTTGCTCGGGTCTGTTTTGTCTTTTGATGGGCAGACAAAGACGCAGGCGCCGCAACCTGTACAGTCTTCAGGGGCAATCTGAATGGTGTATTTCATCCCTTTAAATTCAACGCCTTTATAGTCGGTTGATTTAAATGTAGCGGGCGCTTTTGCAAGAAGCGAGCCGTCGTATGCCTTTATTCTTATTGCTGCATGCGGGCAAACAATGGCACATTTTCCGCACTGAATACAAAGAGCCGGCTCCCAGACCGGAATTTCAAGAGCAATATTCCTCTTTTCCCATTTTGCCGTATCAGTCGGGAATGTCCCATCTGGAGAAAACGCCGACACAGGAAGGCAATCGCCCTCGCCGGCAATAATTTTCGCAAGGACATTTTTCACATAATCCGGAGCTTCAGGCGAAACTGGGGGAGGAATTTCAATAGTGCTTGTTGCCTTATTGGGATAATCAACTTTGTAAAGATTTGCCAATGTCTTGTCGACCGCCTCAAAGTTTTTCTTAACTACATCTTCTCCCTTTCTTCCATAAGTTTTTTCAATTGATTTTTTGATCGCTTTTATAGCTTCATCTTTTGGAAGAACTCCTGAAATGGCAAAAAAGCAGGTTTGCATAATGGTGTTGACTCTGCTTCCCATCCCCGCTTCTTTTGCCACTTTGTAACCGTCAATAACATAAAATTGAAGTTTTTTGTCTATAATCTGTTGTTGCACTTTCCTTGGAAGTTTATCCCAGATTTCATCCTTTGAATAAGGGCTGTTCAAAAGGAAAACAGCGCTTTCTTTGGCATACTTTAGCATATCGTATTTTTCGAGAAAAACGAATTGATGGCAGGCGACAAAATTTGCGGAATCAATGAGATATATCGATTTAATCGGCCTTGGCCCAAACCTCAAATGAGAAATTGTCACCGCACCCGCTTTCTTAGAGTCGTAAACAAAGTATCCCTGTGCGTAATTGGTTGTCTCTTCTCCGATGATTTTGATTGAATTTTTGTTCGCTCCGACAGTTCCGTCCGAACCCAAGCCATAGAAAACGCATCTGACAACATCATCTTTTTCGATAACGAAAGCCGGGGCGTAATTTAAACTGCTTTTTGAGACATCGTCATTAATTCCAACTGTAAAATGGTTTTTGGGCTCTTTCTTTTCCAATTCATCAAAGACGGCTTTGACCATAGCGGGAGTAAATTCTTTTGATGATAAGCCGTATCTTCCTCCGATAATTTTCGGAAATGCAAAAGGAAGTTTCCCTACAACCATCGTTTCGCTCAAAGCAGAAACGACATCTTTATAAAGAGGCTCGCCAGCCGCCCCCGGCTCCTTTGTTCTGTCAAGAACGGCTATTGCTTTTACTGACTTTGGAAGCGACTCAATGAAGAATTTCACAGAAAAAGGTCTGTAAAGGCGAACTTTTACTATGCCTACTTTTGCCCCTTTTTCGTTCAGATAATCAACGGTTTCAGAAGCGGTTTCGCATCCCGAACCCATCAAAATTATTATTCTTTCCGCGTCTTTGTCGCCATAGTATTCAAAAGGCCTGTATTTTCTTCCCACAATTTTTTCAAACTTTTCCATCGCCTCAAGCATTATTTGAGGAAACTTGTCATAATAGGGGTTGTTTGTTTCTCTTGCTTGAAAGAAAACATCCGGATTTTGAGCCGTCCCTCTCAAGATTGGTTTTTCAGGGTTTAAAGCCCTCTGTCTATGTTCTCTTACAAGGTCGTCATCTATCATCGCTTTCATATCTTCAATTAAGAGCTGTTCAATTTTTTGAACTTCGTGTGATGTTCTGAACCCGTCAAAGAAGTGAACAACTGGAACTCTTCCTTTTAAAGTAGCCGCCTGAGCAATAAGGGCAAAGTCCATAGCTTCCTGCACAGAAGCCGAAGAAAGCAAACCCCATCCTGTCTGCCTTGTAGCCATAACATCGCTGTGGTCTCCGAATATTGATAGAGCGTGGGTAGCAACCGTTCTTGCAGAAACATGAAAAACAGTTGATGTTAACTCACCCGCAATTTTGAACATATTTGGGATCATAAGAAGAAGCCCCTGAGACGCGGTGAAGGTTGTAGTCAAAGCCCCAGTCTGAAGAGAACCGTGAACCGCTCCTGATGCTCCTCCTTCGCTCTGCATTTCAATTACTGAAGGCACTGTTCCCCAGATGTTTTTCTTTCCTTGAGAAGCCCATTCGTCAGCCCATTCTCCCATATTCGAGGAAGGGGTGATTGGATAAATGGCGCAAACCTCATTGCAATTGTATGCCGTATAGGCAGTTGCTTCGTTTCCATCAATCGTAACTTTCTTTCTTTCCATCTTTTTGCTCCTTTTCTTTTAAAGGGTTTCAGGAAGGGTCTGCCTTGGTGAAATCCCTTGTTCGATCCCTTGTTCGTAAGGGAAAAAATTATATCATAAATCATTTCAAAGAAAAACTCTTTTTTTAATCCAAGACCCGATATTGATTTAAGAAAGGATAAAAATTGGTTTTTCGGAAGTGGCTTGAAGAGAAAAAGTGCAAAAAACTCTAAGCCCAAGAAGCATTCACACCGCTTCTTAAAATATAATCAAAGGCTTTTCAATTAGTTCAGCCTTTTCGTTGGAGGTTCAAAAATCTTTTTTGGCTTCTCTTTTTAACCAAACAAGAGAAAATTCCTTTTTAAAAACACAAGCCCCTTTGCACCC
Organism: Thermoanaerobaculaceae bacterium; assembly: GCA_012798145.1. GTDB lineage: Bacteria > Acidobacteriota > UBA4820 > UBA4820 > UBA4820 > UBA4820. Next base: position 7,082 of record JAAZNT010000325.1, read on the forward strand.
TTATCTTTTCTTTCATTTTTCTCAACTTATACGAAGAATCTCTTTTCTGTTAAAAATCTTTTTGTTGCAAGCCTCATTTGAAATTAAATCTTTGAAAACTTTTTTCACTATCTCCTCCTTTTGAATTTTGGATTTGTGGCTTGACATTATTTTTTTTCTCAAAATATAATTGCTTTGGAGGAAATGATATGAAATTCACTTTTTTTCTTTGCCTGCTAAACGCCTTTTTAATTTTTTCTATCTCTGCCCATTCACAAAGCGCAGTTTACACATTAAACGGGGGAGCAGCATCTCAGAGTGGAATGACATATTCGGCTACCTCTGCCGACCAATCTTCCGTCTTGGTTCTAAATAGCGGCAATTTAGAATTGAACAACTGTACAATGTCCAAAAGCGGCGATGGCAGCGACAAAAACCAATCCTTAGAATATGGAATAAATTCTTCAGTTTTAGCCATTTCCTCTGGAAAAATTACAATTTCTGGAGGGTCTGTTCAAACCAACGCCTTGTATGCAGCGGGACTATTTTCTTCAGGAAACGCCAGTTCTATAACTTTCAAAAACGGCTCTTTGACAACCTCAAAAGACTACAGTTCCGCATTCAAAACAACACACGGAGGAAGTATAACTTTGAAAAACGTAACAGCAAGCACAAGTGGAGCAAACTCTCCTGTTTTGCACATTGATTTTGAGGGAGGGGCAATTTCGGTAAATGGGGGGACATATTTTGCAAATGCGACAGGAAACTCAACAAATTCCCCGGCGATATACACTTCGGGGGAAGCAGCAGCTTCATCGGCGACTTTCAATTCAAAAGGAGAGGCGGGAGCAATAGTTGATGGAGGCTCGCTTTCCTTTTCTGACTCATCTCTGTCAGGAAACTTGCAGGCAGTCAAGATCATTAATTCAAAAGGGGTTGGGGCATCTTCATCAATATCTGCAAGCGGAGGTTCACTCAATGCTTCAACAAAAGAATTATTTTTGCTTTCCAATGAAGGAGGGTCTCCTCCAAATGCAAATATTCTTCTTCAAAAAGGCATTTCGGTTTATTCTGGAGCAGGCATTTTGATAAAAGTCAAAAGCGGTTCCGCTGTACTGACTATTGACGGCGCTTCTGCCTCAGGCGATTGCGCAGTCGAGGATCAAACATCATCACAATGTCAAATTATTTTAAAAAACAGCTCTTCCCTTTCAGGAAAAATCACAGACTGTTCTTTGAAATTGGATTCCTCAAGCGTTTTTACCGCAACTTCAGAATGCAATTTGACGGTCCTGCTTGACCAAGACGGCATTTCTGGAGTTTCTGTGAATAATATTATTGGCAATGGAAATAATGTTTATTACGACCCTTCAAATTCTTCCAATTCTTATCTTGGCGGGCTTACCTATTCTTTAATCAACGGTGGGTTTCTTAAGCCCGTCGGTGGAGGGTCTTGCTCTTTGATTTGCGATGCGACTGCTGATCCTACAAGCGGCTCTTCCCCGCTAAATGTTCAATTTCAAGGAATAATAGTTCAAAACAACTGCCCTGACACCCCCTCTTTTTTTTGGAGTTTTGGGGATGGCTCTACATCATCCGAGCAAAACCCATCACATACTTACAATGCAGACGGCAGATATAATTGGACAATGAGCATATCAACTTCAGATCAGGTTTGCGAAAAAAGCGGAAGGATAACTGTTGGAAACGGGCAATACTGCACCCTTGTCTGTGGCGCTGTCGTTGAGCCGCAAAGTGGCAGACCTCCTTTAAATGTCTCTTTTAACGCAGATGTAACTTCAACTTACTGCTCTTCAACGCCTTCTTATTTGTGGGATTTTGGAGACGGCTCAATATCTTCTGAAAAGAGCATAATCCACACTTATAATGAAAACGGCACATTTTTTTACACCCTTACATCATCCGCTGACGGAGAAAACTGTTCAACGACAGGGAAAATTTTCGTTTCAGATGTTTCGTCTATTTTAGTTTCTTCCGTCTCTGCTTTTTCAAGTCCTTTTAGACTGAAAGTTTTCGGAGCAGGGTTTGTTGAAGAAAGCGAAATATACATTGACGGGCTGAAAGTTCCCCTAACCGTTTTCAAATCTTCCTCTCTTCTTATAGCCAAAAAGGGGTCTTCTTTGAAAGCAATGATTCCGAAGGGAACGAGAGTAAAAATTGAAGTGAAAAACCCTGACGGCTCTGTTTCAAATCCCTATTATTTTATTAGATGAAATCGGCTATTTTTTTAAAAAACAATGTTTAGTGATACAGCAGATTTGCCACAAAAGAAGAGCCCAATGCATCTAAAATATTACCCAAATATTTCTTCTTGGGTAAGAATTCTCTGTTGTTTGGGTTGGATCAAAAAGACATTATCGGATTTTGGGGTTGACATTTTTTAAATTTGCCATTGACAATACACTCTTTTGGGAGTATTATAATACTCTTATAGGAGGTTACTATGGCGTTGTTTAAAAAAATTTTGGTTATGGTTCTTCTCACCGCTTTAACATTTATTTTTTCTTGCTCTAAAGCAGAAAAAGCGGAAAAAAAAGTAGTAACACTTTCCGGAGCGTTTGCCATTTATCCCACAGCAATAGCATGGGGGGAAGCATTTCAAAAACTTAACCCAAATGTACAAATTGAAGTTTCAGCAGGAGGAGCAGGAAAGGGCGCCGCTGACTGCATAGCCGGTCTTGTTGATATTGGAATGGTTTCAAGAGACCCGGATGCTTCAGAAATTGAAAAAGGAATAAACGTAATTCCAATATGCCACGATGGAGTTTTTGTAATAATTAGCGAGAAAAATCCCTTCGCAGATAAAATAATTGAAAAGGGCTTTACAAAAGAGATATTAAATGAACTTTACATCAACAAAAAAAAGATGACATTTGAAGAGATTTTGGGAATTTCCGGTGAAAATAAAAATCCTGCAAATGTTTACACAAGATCAGATTCCTGCGGAGCGGCTGCGACATTTGCGAAATTTCTTGGCAAGTTTAAGCAGGAAAATCTCGGCGGAATCGGAGTGAACTCTGATCCGCAAATGATAAACGCTGTCCTTAACGACGCCAATGGAATAAGTTACGCAAACTTCAGCTATGTTTTTGGAAAAGACGGAAAAGTCTTTCCGGGAGTAAAAGTCGTTCCTATAGATGTTGACGGCAACGGAAAAATTGAAGACAATGAAAAAATTTCTTCAAGGGAAGAGGCAATTCAGTCAATCAACAATGGGATTTATCCAATAACAAGAAAAAATTATTTCTTCGTTAAGGGAGAGCCCAAAGGAGCAACAATGGACTATATAAAATTCTGCCTCAGCAAAGAAGGAACAAAAATCTTGAACGATTGCGGAACAAGCATTCCTCTTCCGGACGATGAAAGAGAATCAATTCTCAGCAAAATCAAGTAATATATGGATGAACTTTTTTTTCTTAAACTAAAAAAAAGAAGGAAAGTGAACCGTTTTGTAAGACGGTTTTCTTTCCTTATGTCGCTATCTGTCTTTTGTCTTTTCATCCTAATCTGCCTTATGCTTTTCGGCAGTTCCTTTTCTCTTCTAAGAAAAGATGTTTTTGGCGTTATTTTTGGCACAGAATGGCTCCCTCATCAAGAAAAATTTGGACTTTTGTATTTTATTTGGGGAAGCATTTATACAACCCTTCTCGCCCTGATTATTTCAGTTCCTATAAGTCTTTTTACCGCAATTCTTATCAGCGAGTATATGCCCAAAAAACTTGCTATGAATACTAAATTAATTTTTGATGTTCTCTCGGGGGTGTCTCCTGTTGTTTACGGATTTTGGGGGGTTATGGCGATTGTTCCTCTTACAAGAAACTTTATTCAGCCATTTTTAGCCGACAATTTGCACATCAAACTTTTTTTAAGCGACAACAAATCTGGCTTTAGCGTTTTTTCAGCCGCAATAGTTCTTGCTGTAATGGTTTCTCCATTGATGGTTTCAATATCAGAAGAGGTCTTAAGAGCAATTCCCTTTGAAATAAGACAAGCCACGATGTCTCTTGGCGCAACAAAATGGGAAATGGTAAAGAAAGTTCTCCTCAAAAAAGGCGCCACAGGAATAGTCGCGGCAATAATTCTCAGTTTTTCAAGAACAGTCGGAGAAACAATGGCGGTTCTTATGGTTGCTGGATGCCAGATGTCAAAAATGGCAATCTCTGCTTTTGACCCCGCTTACCCTCTTCCCGCTTTGATCGCCAACACATTTGGGGAAACAATGTCAATTCCTTTATACAAAAGCGCAATATTCCTTGCGGCTTTTATTCTGTTGATTTTGACACTTGCTTCAAACCTTTTTGGTTGGTCAATTCTGCTGAGAATAGAGGAGGAGAAAAGTTGATTTCCGCAAAGAAAATAGAAGAAAAAATCTTCAAAATATTGATGTACATCTCCTTTTCCCTTCTTTCCATTGCGCTTGTCTCAATAATTGCCGTTGTTTTCGTAAAAGGATTGGGAGCGTTAAGCTTCAAAATGCTTTTCAGCGTTCCTCAGGGCGGCTACTATCTTGGCGGAGAGGGAGGAATTTTGAACGCGATTTTGGGAAGCATTGCAATCGGCTCAATCGCAACTCTTCTTTCTTTTCTCTACGCATTTTGCATCGTCTTTTACATCAATGTGTATAGGTTTTCAAAATCTCAGTTTTCAAGAAGCGTAAGGTTTTTCCTCGACATTCTCTGGGGAATACCCTCCATCGTTTACGGAGCTTTCGGGTTTGGAATAATGCTTATTTTCAAAATTCCAGCGTCATTGCTTGCTGGCGCTTTGACTCTGTCATTTGTAATTCTGCCAATAATGGCGAGGACTATGGATGAAACTTTAAGAATGATACCTTTTGAAATGAAACAAGCCGCATACTCACTTGGAGCGACAAGGTTTGAAATTTCTTATAAAGTCATTATCAAGCAAGCTTTTCCCGGGCTCCTTACAGCAATTCTCTTAGCTTTTGGAAGAGGAATAGGCGACGCAGCTTCAATCCTTATGACAGCAAGTTATACAGATTCGCTTCCCACCTCTTTATTAAGACCAGTTGCGACTCTTCCGCTTTGCGTATTTTTCCAACTTTCAACTCCTTTCAAGGAGGTTCAAGAGAGAGGATATGCCGCGGCATTTGTCCTTACAATTCTTATGCTTTTGGTGAGTCTTCTTGCAAGACTGTCATTCAAGTCATTTTCAAAATATGTGGTGAAATAGGAGAGAAAATGGGAGCCAAACAGCCAATTAAAATTGAAAACCTTTCTGTATCATACGGAAATCAGAAGGTTTTAAAAAGCATCAACCTTGAAATTCCTGAAAAAGGAATAACTGTTATACTTGGTCCTTCCGGATGTGGCAAATCAACTCTCCTCAAATGTTTCAACCGAATAATTGAACTTGAAGAAAATGTTGAAGTTGAAGGAAAGCTTTTTGTCGACGGTGAAGATGTTCTTCACCCCAAAACCGACCTTATCGTTTTAAGAAAAAAAATGGGGCTTTTGCTTCAAAAACCTCAGGTTCTGCCTATGTCAATTTATGACAATGTCGCTTTTGGCGCAAAAATTCACAAAAATATGAAGAAAAAAGAGGCCGACGAACTTGTAGAAAAAGAGCTAAGAAAAGTCAACCTCTGGGATGAAGTAAAGGAGAGATTGAAATCGCCTGCAGACAAGCTTTCAATAGGGCAACAGCAAAGACTCTGCCTTGCAAGAGGGCTTGCCGTTGAACCGGAAATTATTCTTGGGGACGAGCCCACTTCAGCCCTTGACCCTCTATCCGCCGAAGTTATTGAAAAGCAATTTTTGAATCTCAAAGAAAATTATACGATAATCCTTGTAACACATATGTTAAGACAGGCAAAAAGACTTGCAGACTTTGTCGCATTTATCTATTTGGGAGAACTTGTAGAATTCAACTCTGCAGCGGAATTTTTCTCAAACCCGAAAGATGAAAGAACAAAAAGATACCTTTCAGGGCTCATCGCAGGATAATCCCACATTTGTCTATAGAACAAATTTACCTAAGGATTTTCATTAAGCAATTTCTAATCGCTTGGTAAAGTTTTTTAATGACAAATGTGTGGTTATTATTTAGCCAAGTTGACTTTTTATAAATTTTTCAACATCAAATTTTCTTTTTGCGCCGTTGTAAGTCATAGGGCGAATGAGCCCTATTATCGGCTTGTCGGGAGGGAATGGTCTATCGTGCTTTGCTCCGATTGCCCAAGCGATTCCAGCGTATCCATTGGGGTCTCTTCCGTCTAAAAGATATTTGTCGTTCAGATAAACCGCAGTTTCAAACGCTTCTTCGGGAGAATTGGTCCAGAAAAGAATTTGCTTTGCCCAATACATTCTCAAATAGTTGTGCATATAACCCGTTTCTATCATTTGCTTTGTGGCTGCGTTCCAAAGAGGGTCTTTTGTTTGACAATTTTCCATTTCTTCAAGAGAATGAATTTGCCTGAAATCGTTTCTGTGCTTTTCAAGACTCTTCATAGCCCAATTTTCGCATCCTTTCAAATTGTCGTAATTTTCATTGTATTTTACGAAATTAATTGCAAGTTCCCTTCTTATTATCAATTGGTCAAGAAATGTCTCAACATCTTGGGAAGGAGCTTCAGAAGAGAGAATTTCAA
>JAAZNT010000326.1 GCA_012798145.1 Thermoanaerobaculaceae bacterium
TAATTGCTTGGGCTTTATATGATTTTGCCAATTCACCTTACTCTACAATTATGACCACTCTTATCTTCCCCATTTTCTTTATGGAGAAAATAGTTTCGGGGAAATGGGCGCTCCTGTATTGGGCTTTGCTTTACGGGGGAAGCGAAATTCTTTCGGCAATTCTTTCTCCGCCACTCGGCGCTATGAGCGATCTCCTTGGGAAAAAGAAAAGGTTTCTTACTATTTTTGCAATCTTTGCCGTCTTGGGAACTTTTTTGTCTTCTATGCTATCTGAAGGTGACATCCTTAAAGCAGTGCTTTTCTTTTCTATGGCGCAAATTGGCTTTGCCCTTTCGAATGTTTTTTACAACTCCCTTTTGAGCGAAATTTCAGACGATAAAAACAGAGAGACAGTTTCCGGCTTCGGATGGGGAATGGGTTACTTGGGCGGAATGCTTTTTATGCTCTTCATCCTTTGGACTTCTGACCTTCACTCTCCCTCTTTTGAGCAGAAAACAATTATTTCAACTTCATTATGGTATTTGATTTTTTCTATTCCAGTTTTTTTCTTCATTGAGAAAGGCGGGGCTTCAAAGCGAAATCTTGTCATAAAAGAGAGTTACAGGGAAGTTGTAAAAACAATTAAATCAATTAGAGAGCAAAAAAGCCTTTTCTATTTTATGTTATCTGCTTTCTTTTTCAACGACGCAGTAAATTCGGCAATTTTGTTTGGAGGAATTTTTCTCAAAAAGGGCTTTGGTTTTGACTTTGACAAACTATTTATCTCATTCATCCTGTTTAATCTGATAGCCGCTTTAGGAGCGTTCTTACTTGGTCCTATCGCAGATAAAATAACATCAAAAAAAACTCTTTATCTGATGATTTTCCTGTGGTGCTTTTCAATAATTTTTATCTATTTTGCTAAAAGCGCTTTGAATCTTGTTATGATAGCCTCCCTTGTCGGAATTTTAATCGGGGCGACGCAGTCAGTTCTAAGAGGGTATCTTTCGAAACTTGCTCCTTCTCAATCTCAGGGGGAATGGTTTGGATTTTATTCTTTGATGGGAAAAGCAGCATCCTTAATTGGTCCTCTTCTTTTTGGGGTTTTTCACGGATTCACGGACAATGTTAAAGTATCAGCCCTCTCGCTTCTTCCTCTTTTTTTCCTTGCCGCCTTTTTCCTTAAAGAAGTGGAAAAGAAATAAGCTTATGAATAGACCAGAAATTATTAACCCATATTTGTCAATAGAATAGATTTTTCTAACGACTTTTATTTGAGAAAATGGAAGATAACCACACAAACAATCGGCAGGCAGTTTGCCTTTGGCAACCTGAAACATAATCAAAAATCTTCTTACAAAATTTCCATTTTTCCAGTCAATCTCCAATCTTTTGTTAAAGTTTTCTTAATGGCAAATTTAGGATAAAAACAGCCCTTGCCTTTCAGGAGAGGGTAGGGTGAGGTTTCCGCCTTAAAAGACGCAGTCACTGCGAGATTGTCTTTGAAGCTTTGACAAGCGAAGCAGTCTTCTCTTAAGGAAACCCCTCCTTTGTCATCGCCTGAAATGGGAGGAAAATTTCCCCCTCGCCTTTCAGGAGAGGGCGGGGTGAGGTTTCCATCTAAAAAAGCAGTCACTGCGAGCCATTCTTCGAAGTTTTGACAAACGAAGCAGTCTTCCTTTTAAGGAAACCGCCCTCTGTGTCTCCCCCTGAAATGGGGAGATTGGTGGTGCCCCTCATATTCCTTGCATCTCACCCCCCAGCGCCTATGTGAACTTATCTTCCATTTTCCATAAGCAATCTATTATCGCTTGGTAAAGTTTTTTTAATAATAAATTGGGGATTAAAAAATTCGCCTTTAATCTACCCTCCACCTTACGCCCATTCTAACTTTCGCCCTTTTGTGATAAAAAGATTTTAGAATTATAGTATTTAGTAATTTGCACTTACTTCTTGACTTTGTTTTGAAATTCAATTAAATTATCCTTGGAAAGGAGGCGCCAATGGCAGACGATGTTCAAAATGTTACACCACAGCCCGAGAAACCTTATGACAGCGATGATGGAATTTTTCTTTTTCTTGCCTATTTCGGAATTTTTTCTCTGATTCCCTTTTTTATGTACAGGGATAAGAGGGATAATCCAAAGAAGGAGTATGTCTATTTTCACGCAAGACAGGGACTCGCCCTTGCGCTTACTGGATTTTGCTGCGCAATTGTTATGATGATTGTGTGGTTTGTTCTGGCATTTATTCCTGTAATCGGGTGGATTCTTGACTGCATTTTGTGGCTTGGTTTTATTGTTATCTTTTTGGGCTGCGCCATATTGGGATGGATAAAGGCGTTCAAAGGGGAAAGATACGAAATCCCCGTGTTTTCAAAGATCGCCAATATGTTTGGATAATAATTAATAGGCGTTGTCAACCAAAGTTTTAGCACTCGGAATTGACACATCGGGGCTTTATCTGAATTTGTCTGTCTCCTCTTCTTCGGAGGGGGAGGCA
>JAAZNT010000327.1 GCA_012798145.1 Thermoanaerobaculaceae bacterium
AGAAGACAAAACGATTGTGGTTCCGTTGTTCTGGGCTTCCTTGATTATATCCTTAAACAGTTCAACATTTACGGGATCAAGCCCAGAAAACGGCTCGTCAAGGATTGCAAGTTTTGGTCTGTGGTTTAATGCCGCAAGAAGTTGAACTTTTTGCTGCATTCCTTTGGAAAGTTCTTCAACTTTTTTGTTTGAATACTCCTTTAAACCAACTTTCTCAAGCCCCTCAACCGCCAGCAATTTTGCCTTTTTATACGAGGTCCCTTTAAGTTCAAGAAAGAACGCCAGAAGGTCAGCGCATTTCATTTTTGGATAAAGCCCCCGCTCTTCAGGGAGATAACCAAGTTCTCCGTCAGAGAGTTCCGAAAGTCTTCTATTAAAGATTGATATTTCCCCGCTGTCAGGAAGGTAAATCCCCATAATCATTCTTATCAAAGTGGTTTTTCCGGCGCCGTTGGGACCTAAAAGCCCAAAAATCTGATCGCCTTCTATGTCAAGAGTTACGCTGTCAACCGCTCTTTTATCCCCAAAACTTTTGCACACATTCATTGCTTTCAAGACGCTCATAATCACCTCCGAAAAGAAATTATACGATTTTTCCAAAAAAAATGTTTTAGTGGTAAAATTTTGACGGAGGTTGATTTGATTAAGAGAATACTTTTTTTAACTTTTTTAACTCTCTTTACATCATATTTCTTTTGTCAGGAAAAAGTTCTTTACGACCAAAACCTTTACGAAAAGGCAATAGAAAAATTAAGAAATTCTGAAATAGACCAATCGCTCCCGCTTTTTCAGGAAATGATTGACACATCAAGCAAAGAAGTGTGGACTTGTCAGGCTCTTCTCGTTTGCGACAGAAACGACCTTCTTGAGAAAAGCGATACTCTTGCAAAATTGTCTTCTCAAAATGTAATTGTTATAAAGAGAATGGTTGACACAAAGGAGTGCTTTAGGTTATGCGCAGGTCTTTTTACAAACAAAAACAGCGCCGTCGAGCTTGCCAAAAGCCTTCCTTCCCCTTTCAAGGAAGCAAAGCCATATCCCCTGCTAATCGCAAAAAATGGAAAACTGTCTGAAATCGCTTTCACAAATCTTTCCGAAGATTCTTCCAAGAAAACAGTGGCGAGAGAAACAAAATTTGAGAAAAATGAAATAATTTCACCTGATGTTGCAGAAGAAAAGAAAGAAAAAACAACAGACCTCGGAGAAGAACTCTTCCTGAAGGGGCTTACCGCTTACAGTTCAAACGATTTGAAATCCGCTGAAAACTATTTCCGCCAATCCATAACATTAAGGCCCAACCGATTTGAAGCATACAACAACCTCGGCGCTGTTCTTCTTGAACAGAAAAGGTATGAAGAAGCAAGGACAGTTCTTGAACAAGGGGTCAAAATTCAGCCCTATTACGCAAATTCAAGAGCGAATCTCGCAGGAGCATACTGGTTTTTGGGGTTAAAGGATGAGGCAGTAAAAGAGGCAGAAAGAGCGTTCAAACTTGACGCAGGAAATGTAAAATATTCCCTTAACCTTGCTTCATTCCTCTTTGAACTTCAAAGATACAACGACGCAAAAACATACATAAATGTAGCAAAAATAATATCTCCCGAAAACCCCGATGTTCTTTCTCTTGAAGCGAAAATCAATGAAAAACTTGGAATCATTGAAGAAAAGAAAGAAGAAAAAATTTCAACAAAAGAGGAAGAGAAAAAAGAAAAACCGCAAATAAAAGAAAAAGAGAGCCCCCCGCCTTCTCAAGAGCAAACAGAACCAAAGGAAGAAGGCGAAAAGAAAGGTCTCTTGAGGAGAATATTCAAAAAGAGATCAACCGAAAAGACAAAAGAAGAAAAGGATTAAATTATTGCAAGCAGTATCAGTAAAAAATCTTAACTTCACATACCCTAAGCCGCCCGCTCTATTCCTTTATCTTATGGGAGGAAAAGCGCGCTCTGTTCAGGCGCTTAAGGAGATTAACTTCACAATTTCACCGGGAGAAAAAATTTCTCTAATGGGAAAAAACGGCGCAGGCAAGACAACCCTCCTTAAAATAATAATGGGGCTTCTTCACCATCAAGTAAACAGCGTTGAAGTCTTCGGCAAATCCCCTTTCAGCGGAGAAACAAGGAAAATGATAGGATTTGCCCAAAGCGACGAAAGATCTTTTTATCACAGACTTTCTGTTCAAGAAAACCTTTTCTTTTTCGGCGGAATCTGGGGATTGAGCGAATCCGTTCTGAAAGAAAGAATATTTACAATATCAGAGGAGTTGAACCTCAAAGATTTTATCAATGAGCCATTTTCACAATTGTCATCGGGAATGAAGCAGAGGGTTTCAATAGGAAGGGCTCTTTTGAACGACCCGCCCCTTTTGCTTCTTGACGAGCCGACAAGAAGTCTTGATATTATTGCGCAAGATGAACTGCGCTCTCTCCTTAAGGGACATCTTTTCAAAGATAAGACAATAATAACCGCCACTCACAAGATAGAAGAAGCGCAGGAAATATCCCAAAGGTGCATAATTCTCAAAGAGGGAAAGGTTGTCTACGACGGCGTTCCTTTTGAAAAAGAGGAAAAATTCTTTGAGTTGATGGGAAAGGAAGAGAGATGTCAATAACTCCCATCGTGGCTATATTCAAAAGAGACCTAAAACTCGCTTTGAGTTACAGATTTGATTTCATCATCAGGGCTTTCTCCGCCCTCTTTTCAGTAGTCCTCTGGTACTACTTAAGCGTTTTCCTGAAGCCCGACAAATCTTTAATAGGCAACGGCGACTATTTCACTTATGTCATAGTTGGAATGTCGCTTTTAAGTTACATAAATGTTATGCTCTTCTCTTTTTCCCAAAAAATAAGGCAGGATCAACTTATGGGAACTCTTGAATTCATTATGGCTTCGCCTGTATCCCCATCACTTCTGCTCTTTTCATCAACAATTTGGGAAATTGTTATGGAAACGCTCCACCTTGTTGTATTCATCGCATTCGCTTTGGTTTTAGGCGCGAATTTCCATATTGGCTCAATTTTTGTGTTGGTTGCCATTTTCATACTCACCTTAATAAGTTTCGGTTCGCTTGGAATAATCGCCGCATCATTTCTTCTTGTTTTTAAGAGAGGAGAGCCAATAACTCCCTTTGTTACGGCATTTTTCGCCCTTCTTGGAAACATATTTTTCCCTGCGCAAATCCTTCCCGAGCCATTGAAACTTCTCTCCTACATTATTCCCCTTCCTTACGCCGTTGAAGGATTGAGAAAAGTTGTCATTCAGGGAGCGGGCTTTTCACAAGTTGTGACAGAATTCAACGCCCTTTTAATCTTCTCAGCCGTTTTAGTTCCCCTTGCCGTTATCTCCCTCAATTTCTCCCTCAAAATAGCCAAAAAATATGGGCTTTTAGCAATTTATTGATTATCCCGATCCCCCCTCGCCTCTCAGGAGAGGGCAGCGTGAGGTTTCC
>JAAZNT010000328.1 GCA_012798145.1 Thermoanaerobaculaceae bacterium
AGCGGAAACCTCACCCCGCCCCTCTCCTACGAGAAGAAGAAATTAAAGGAAGGGTGATTGGTTTATGGCATCCATTTGGGGGTTTGGGTTTGTTTAATGAATTGTGCGGAAGGAGATGCGATTTTTGGGGGTGCAACTGTTTTGGATTGAAGGGTTTTTTGGAAGCTTTTTACTGCCTGTTTTGTGAATAAATCTGAATCTATGTCAATTGAAGCGATTTTTTGTTCGAGAAGGGATTGGTCAACTCCAAAAATTTTGCTGTGCAGAATCGGGTCAAATTCTAAAAGCAATGTTCCGTGAACAAGAAGAACATTTTTGTTTCTTGTTTGCGCTCCGCCAAAGAATTTTTTTCCGTCAACCAAAAGCGTTTCTCCTGATTGAGAAAGAAAGCATATCGGCGAATTTGTCTTTTCTTTGATTTTGCTTATTTCGACATCTCTGCCTATTTCCCCAAAAGCATCTTTTAAAGTTTCAAGAAAAACTTTGTAAAGCTCTTCAATGGGCTTTGCAAAAGGGTGTGCAGAAGGGATGAAGAGGGAAATGTTTATTGAATCTGTGGACAATACTGCTGTTCCTCCTGATGACCTTCTGAAAACTTTAACTCCGTTTTTTTGCGCTTCTTCTCTGTCTATTCCAGAGAAATCCTGCGCATAGCCGAGAATAAGATATTTCTCTTTCCAGCGGGAAATGAGAATAAGAGTTTCGTCTATTCCCTTTGAAAGAAGTTCCCTTTCAAAAGAAAAATCTATCAGGGGATTTTTGCCAAAGAATATTTTCATTTTATCTCTTGAAGCGTATCTATTTTTCAGACTGGATTATGTGAACCGCTTCTCCCAAAGCCGCTTCAGCAGATTCCAGAAGCGCCTCGCTCATACTGGGATGGGGATGGATGGTTTTTGAAAGGTCGTCAAGAAATGCGCCCATCTCTATAGCAAGAGCCGCCTCGGATATCAATTCTGATGCATCCATTCCAACAATCTCCACTCCAAGCACTCTTTTTGTCTCTTTTTCCGCAATTGTTTTTACAAAGCCCTCGGGGGCGTCAAGGGTGAGAGCTCTTCCTGAGGCGTGAAACGGGAATGTTCCCGTAACAATTTCAAGATTTTTCTCTTTTGCCTCTTTTTCGGAAATTCCCGCCCAAGCGATTTCTGGGTCTGTGTAAATAACGGCGGGAATGACAACATTGTCAAAAGCGGCTGGGATATCTGCCACCGCTTCCGCAGCAACTTTGGCTTCCCTGTATGCTTTGTGGGCGAGAAGGGGACCTCCAACGACATCTCCTATCGAGTAAATGTGGGGGACATTTGTCTGCATTTTTTCGTTCACTATTATAAAACCTTTTTCGTCTGTGGCGACTCCCGTCTTTTCAAGACCTATTGATTTTGAATTTGGGTATCTTCCAAGAGCGATTAAAACTTTGTCTCCGCTTAATGTTTTTGTTGAGCCATCCTTTTTTTCAATATCAACTGTGACAGAATCCCCTTTTGTGATTTTCTTTGCTCTTGAGGAGAGATTTACATCTATGCCTAAAGAGGAAAAGCGCTTTTTCAAAGCGTTTCTCACATCTTCGTCGTGGTCTTTTATAAGAAGGTCGTTCGCTTCGATCAAAGAAACATTAGAGCCAAATTTAGCAAAAAGCGCCGCCATTTCAAGACCTATGTATCCTCCTCCGATGACGATAAGTTTTTCAGGTAGTTCCTCAAGAGAAAGAATCTCTCTTGGACCTAAAATGTTTTTGCCGTCGGGTTCAAAACCTTCAGGAAAAAAAGGTGAAGAGCCGGTTGCGATTATGCACTTTTCAAAATGGATTTTCTGATTTCCATTTTCAGATTTCACTGTTAATGATTTGTCGTCATCAAAAACAGCGAACCCTTTTATCAATTCCACTCCGTTTTTTTCTGAAAGATATTTTACTCCGTCAGTAAGTCTTTTTACTACGGAGTTTTTCCATTGAATCAATTTTGGAAAATCTACCTTGACATCTCCAGAAATATTCACTCCAAATTTTGACGCTTTTTTAGCGCTGTAATAAAAATCGGCGGCGTGTATAAGCGCTTTGGAAGGAATGCACCCTTCGTTTAAGCAAATTCCACCAAGGGAGTCTGACGCTTCAATCAGCGCAACATCCTTTTTTAACTGCGCAAGACGAATCGCGGTAAGATATCCTCCCGGTCCTCCTCCTATTACAACAACATCAAATCCTCTTTCAAGCGCGCCTACGACCATATCATCCTCCTCACCCTTTTGCCATAATAAGGGAAGGTTTTTCAAGATAGTTTACCAGTCTTGACATAAACCTCGCCGCTTCGGCTCCGTCAATGTATTTGTGGTCAAAAGAAATTGAAACATACATTATTTTTCTTATCTTGATTTCTCCGTCAACAACCCAAGCCCTGTCTTTGATGGTGTGAAAGCCGACTATAGATAATTCG
>JAAZNT010000329.1 GCA_012798145.1 Thermoanaerobaculaceae bacterium
CCATTTAAGTTACTTGGGAGATGTCACAATAGGGGCAAACACAAATATTGGGGCTGGGACGATCACCTGCAACTATGACGGGGAAAGAAAACTTCCAACTGTTATTGAAGACAATGTTTTTATAGGTTCTGACACACAACTTGTCGCTCCGGTTAAAGTGGCAAGCGGTTCTTATGTGGCAGCAGGAACAACCGTAACAAAAGATGTTCCTCCTGATTCCCTCGCTATTGCAAGGGTTCCTCAAAAAAATATTGAAGGCTGGGCAACTAAAAGAAGAAATAAAAAAAGGGAAGGCACATAGCCTTCCCTTAACAAACTATTTTTTTTCTTTATCGCTGAAATGTCACTGGAGCAGAGCAACTTCCGTCTTTATTGACAATTGTGACAATCACTGGAACGCCTTGAGGCGCAAGCGCTTTGAGCGCTGGTCCGCCCTTCGCCACAATTATGTTTGAACTTAATACTTTTGTTATTGGCGCTTCAATCCCGTTGAAGTAAAGTTTTGCCCCCGGCTTGAATCCCGTTCCGAAGAATTTTATTCTAAATGGATTTTTTAGAACATAATTTGTCCCATCAAGCGTGGGGTTGGAGATTGTTATTGAAACAGACGGCGACTGAGCGGTGTGTCCCTTAGAATCATACAATATTGCGTATATAGTGTATGTTCCGTTTGCCCCGCAGGCATCAAGGGTTAATCTGTAAGGTGCTGTTGTTGCAGAGCCAACATAAGTATCGTTGATGTAATAATCAACTCTTACAACTGTTCCACTGGTGAGAGCAAGACTTTCAAGAACAAGTTGACCTCCGCTCATACTGCTTCCTGTTGATGGCTTAGTCATAAAAATCGTGGGATCTTCAGCGACAGTGATATCTATTGTATCGGTGTGTGACCATTGCTGACCGCAGATATCCTGGCCGGTAACTGTAAGTGTTACAGTGTATGTTCCCGGAGTTGAATATATATGCTGAGGAGCGACATCGGGGCAAGTCTGGCTTCCATCTCCAAAATCCCATTCGTATTCAAAGGCGCCAGAGATAAAAGAAGAAGTGCTGTGAGACCCAAAGAAATTAACTCTCAATGGCGCAAGACCCAAAGTCACATCGGCTGTAGCAGTGACCGTAAAAAGAGGTTCTGTATAAACAACAATAGGAATTGAGGCAGTTCCTGTATTACCTTTTGAATCTGTCACTGTGAGAGAAGCAGTATAAACGCCGGTATTCATATAACCATGGCAGGGATTTTGTTCGGTTGTGTTGTAGGCTGGAGCGTTGTCTCCAAAATTCCATTTATAGCTATACGGCTCAACTCCATAAGCACCTTCCCCGTGAAAGCAAACATTGAGAGGAGCAAGTCCGCATTGTGGATCTGCTTCCACAGTAACTGCGATATTGACTGTTATGGTTCCCACCGTTATGGTAGTGCTGAGGGGAGTTGCGCTTGAATCGGTGACGGTAAGCCTTACAGTGTATTTTCCCGCAAGGTTATATGTGTGTGTCACAGGGTTTGTTGTTCCGTGAGTAGTGCCATCGCCGAAATCCCAATCGTAAGTGTAAGGAGATGTTCCGCCCGTTACCGTAGCCGTAAAAGTGACATCAAGAGGAGCAGTCCCTGAAGTGGGAACCGCCGTTGCCGTTACATTCATCTGCGCCAAAGCAGGAATGGCAGCAACGAACAAAGCCAAGAATAGGAACAATAAACCTTTTTGAATGCCCTTTGTTAAATTCACCTCCCAAAAGAATTTATGACTCATTTCTTTCCTCCTCTCCGCAAATGATGCGGCTTTGACAAAGGAGACTTTTTCTATAAAAATCAGCCCTTAACTTCATAAAATCTCCATACATAGTTAAGATACAATTATTGCATAGCGTTTGTCAAGTGGCAATTGACTTTACCTCAATTTCCCAAGTATACTTCTTTGGGGGAAGTTATTATGGATATGAAGAATTTCGGTAATTATGTTTTGGTTGAAGAGTTCGCAGAAACGCTGTTTGGCAAGTTTTACAAAGCCATTCCACTCAAGAATGACCCGAAGATTTTTTATCTTCAAATTCTTGGAGAAGATTTAACAAAAGAGCCGCAGGCGCTAACAATAATTAAAACTTATTTCAACAGATGGAAAAACATAAAAGATTTGAACACCCTAAATCTAATTGATTTCTTTGACAAAGATGGTCAGGTTGGATATGTTTTTGAATATCAACGGGGAAGAATTCTTTCTGATATGCTTTCGGAATGTATCAAAGAAGGGCTGCCACTTGCATACGACCAAGCTGTTTACCTGATATCAAGAATCACAGATGCGATAGTTTCAATTTCAAACGAAGATTTTTTCTACGGGAATTTGACATCTGATATGATTTTTATTACCTTTGAAGGAGAGGTAAAACTCTTTCCGGGAGTTTTCCGCGACCTTCAAACAACGCCCTTAAAATTTGCAACTGTTCTTGAAAAATATCTTCGTTCTCTGCCTCAGGATTTAAAAGAAGGCAGGGCAGTTAAATCAAAAGACCAGATATATTTTATCGGGCTTCTTTTCTTTGAGTTTCTGACAAGAGAAACATTTGAAATCCCGGGGGTTCCCTTCAATCCTGAAGAAAGAATCGCAGAAGCAAAAAAAGGAAGCGGATTTTCAGAAGGGCTTCCCGAAAATCTTGCCAAAATCCTTGAAAAGAGCCTTCTGCCAAAAAGCAAAGACGCATATAAATCAGTTGAGGAATTTAAAAGCGACATTGACGAATTGATCGCATCCGGCGAATATAGCCCTTCAACATTTAACACCGCTTTTTTAATTCACACTCTCTACAGGGATCAAGATGAAATAGAAGCGAAAAGAGATGAAGAACTGCTTAAAATTGACAGGAAAAAGTTTGAACCAAAGAAAGAGAAAAAACTTCCCGTCATCCCTCCTCCAGAACCTAAAAAAGAAGAGCCGCTCACTTTTGGGATAGATGTCGCAGAGGCACAGGAAAGCAAAAGCAAACTCTTTGTTGGAATAGGAGCAGTGGCGGCAATAGTAATAATTGTTCTCTTGGGTTTTATATTGTTCGGCGGAGGAAAGAAAGGGGAAGATATAAAAGCAAAACAGGAAGAGGAATTGAAACTTAAACAACTTGAGGAGCAAAACAGACTTTTAAAGGAACAACTTGAAAAACTTCAGGCAGAAACCAAAGCAAAAGAAGAAGAAGTTTTGAAGGCAAAAACACCGCAGGAAAAAGCTGAAGCCCAAAAAGCGCTTGAAGAAGCAAAAAAGAAACTTCTTGAAACTCAAAAATTGCAGGAAACTGTTCAACCCCCAAAACAGGAGAAAATAGAAGAGTCCAAGCCACAGCCAAAAGAATCGACTTCGCCAGCTGTTGCTCCCCCATCCGTCCCAACAACTCAGGAAAAAGCGCCTGAGCAGGAAAAGACGGCTGAACAAGCCCCAGCAGTTCAACCGGCTCCGAGCACGCAACCCGAACCAGCGCAGACAATTAAACAAGGCGATTATGTGGATTACATTAGTCTTGATGTCAAGCCAAACATTATTGCTGACGCAAAACCTGAATACCCTCCACTGGCAAGGCAAAACAAGGTGGAAGGAAGGGTCTATGTAAAAGTTGAAATAGATGAAAATGGCGTTGTGACAAAGGCGGAAATTCTTAAAGGTCCCGATCCCGACTATGGAATCAAAGGAGCGAGTTTAGAAGCAGCCAAAAAGACAAAATTCTCTCCGGCAATGAAAAACGGCGTCAGGGTAAAAACTTCTTACACGCTGAATTATCTTTTCACATTTAAGAAATAACGGAAAGGGGAAAATATGAAAATCGAGGAAATTTTCTCCAAAATAAAAACCGGGGAAATTGAGCAGATAGATTTAAGATTTATGGATATGCCCGGTTTATGGCAACATTTTTCAATTCCAGCAAAGCAATTTAAAGAAAGTGCATTTGAAGAAGGAATTGGATTTGACGGCTCTTCAATGAGAGGATGGCGGGCAATTCATGAATCGGACATGATAGTAATCCCAGACAATGAAAGCGCGTTTTTTGACCTTTTTGCGCATCAGCAGACTTTGGTTTTGATCTGCAATGTCTTTGACCCTGTGACTAAAGAAAGATATAACAGAGACCCAAGAAACATCGCTCTTAGAGCGCAGCAATTTTTAAAATCAACTTCTATCGCAGATGAAGCCTACTTTGGATGTGAGGCGGAGTTTTTCGTCTTTGACGACATAAAGTGCGGACAGGAAATAAACAAAGGGTTTTATTACCTTGATTCTGGTGAAGGGCAATGGAACAGCGGAAAAGATGAAAATCCAAACTTGGGTTACAAAGTTAGGTACAAAGAAGGATACTTCCCCGTTCCTCCGACAGACTCTCTTTTCAATCTTCGCGGCGAGATGGTTAGAATTATGAATGAAATCGGTTTGTCGGTTGAAGCTCACCACCACGAAGTCGCATCGGGGGGACAGTGCGAAATAGACATAAAATATGACACTTTGGTAAAAACCGCAGACAATCTTATGAAATTTAAATATGTAGTGAAGAACACCGCAATGAGATTTGGCAAAACTGCCACTTTTATGCCAAAACCTCTTTTTGGCGACAACGGCTCTGGTATGCACACTCACCAAAGTTTATGGAAAGGGGGAGAACCCATTTTCCCCGGCTCCCTTTACGGGGGATTATCTGAAATTGCCCTTCATTATATTGGGGGACTTCTTAAACATTCAAGAGCTCTTGCCGCAATAATCGCACCAACAACAAATTCTTACAAAAGACTCCTTCCGGGTTACGAAGCGCCTGTCAATCTTGCCTATTCAAGAAGGAACAGGTCTGCATCCATCAGGATCCCTATGTACACAGAAAACCCTAATGCAAAAAGAATTGAGTACAGGCCTCCAGACCCATCCTGCAATCCATACCTTGCAATAGCGGCTCAACTTATGGCAGGAATTGATGGGATACTTAACAGGATTGACCCTGGAGAGCCTCTTGACAAAGATTTATATGGACTTCCTCCTGAAGAACTTAAGAACATTCCCACTATGCCTGCGACACTGAAAGAGGCGCTTGACGAACTTGAGAAAGACAATGAATTTCTTCTGAGGGGAGGAGTATTTACAGAAGATTTCCTTTCAGCTTGGATCACATACAAAAGGCACAGAGAGGTGGAGGAGCTGGCTATGCGCCCCCATCCATACGAGTTTGTTTTATATTATGATATCTAAAAACGCCCCATTGAGTTTTCTGTAAGATAAAATTTCTTCTTAAACTTTTTTCAGTGGATCAAGTTCAGCAACATTAATTGCTCTTGCAAAACCCTTGAATTCTCTCATTACCGGCTCTTCATAATTATAGAGATTTTTTGTGGCGACATAAATAGGATAGCTTACGAGAATTTTTCCGGGAACACACCCGTTTTCAAGTCTTGCCGCAAGATTAACCGCAGAGCCAAGCGCTGTATATTCCATTAGATCTTTAGAGCCCATATTTCCCACTGTGGCGTAATCTTGGGAAATTCCAATACGGAGCTTTAGTGTATGGTCAATTCCCGACAACAGCCATTTTTTTTCAAGTTCAGCCATTTTTTCCTGCATCAAAACAGCCGCTTTTACCGATTTTTTTGATTGTTCTGTTGGTTCCATATTTTTGGGAGCACCCCAGAAAGCCATAATTCCATCTCCCATAAAGCGGGCGATTGTCCCTTCCTGCTTTTCAATAATTAAAGCCATTTCTGTAAGATATTCGTTTATTACACGGTCAACGGTTTCAGGCTCGCACCTGTCTGAAAAATCCGAAAACCCGAGAAGGTCTCCAAACATTATTGTCAATTTTTTTCTTTCTGTTGACAAAGATTGTTCCGAAGCATATTTTGAAGCTCTTAGATTCTCTATCAAATGTTTGGAATGGTAGCGTGAAAGAGTCTTCCCTATTCTGAAATTTTCAAGGATAATTGAAGAGAAATGGTAGATGAGCGCTCCAAAAACAAGCGTCAACAACAATAAGAGAAAATAAAAATAGTATGTCTGGTGAAATTGCGGCTTAAGATGAAAAGAAAGCGAAACCCCTGTTTCATTCCAAATTCCATCGTTATTGCTCGCTTTAACTTTAAAGATGTAGTCCCCCGGAGGGATGTTTGTGTAAACAGCAATCCTCTCTCTTCCGGGAGCAAGCTCAATAAAATCTTTGTCATGACCTTCAAGTTTATATTTAAAACTTACTTTTTCAGGAGCAAGAAAACTTAACGCAGTGAATTTAAATTCAATCCTATCACTCCCCGGAGGAGCGACAACTCTGCCAAGCGGAAGGGTTGATTTTCCGTCAATTAAGATTTCTTCAAGAACAACTGGTGGGACAACTTCGTTGAATTTGATGTTTTCTGGGTCAATTGAAACAATACCTTTTATTGTAGGAAACCAAAGTTTACCGTCATAGGTCTTCCATCCCGCTGGCTGAGTTCCGCCTGTACATTCAGAACTTTTCATTCCGTCAGATTTCCCAAATGTTGTGCACAAGATTTTGTTGGTTTTTTGCTCTGAAAAATCTTCTATGCTTTTTTTGGAGACTTTAAAAATCCCTTTGTTACAGCTTAACCAGAGGTTTTCATTTGAATCCTCAAGTATTTGAAATATTATGTCCGAAAGAAGTCCATTCTCCATTCTGAAACTTTCAAACTTGCCATTTTTGAATCTGCATAGTCCTCCGCCTCGCGTTCCTACCCATATTGTTCCTTCTCTATCCTCATAAAGAGCCCTTATTATTGAACTTGAAAGTCCATCTTTGAGCGAATAAATAGTTAATTTGTCTTCCCACAAAACAATTAATCCACCGCCGTTGGTTCCTATCCAGATGTTTCCTTTTTTGTCCTCAAGAATTGTCCGAATAAAATTTTCAGAGATTCCTTTATCCTTATTTAAAGAGGTGAATTTACCGTTTTCGTAGATATTTACTCCTCCGCCGTTTGTCCCTATCCAAATTCTTCCTTTCCTGTCTTCAAAAAGCGAAAAAACCGCTTCATTTGTAAGCCCGTCCTTTGCTCCGTATTTCTCGATTTTTCCATTTTTGAGTTTTGAAATACCTTTGTCTGTTCCGACCCACAAGGCTCCTTCTTTATCCTCAACCAAAGCGTTTATGTTGTTGTCAGAGAGGCCTTCCTTAGTGGTAAAAAGAGTTAACTTTCCATTTTTTAAACAATTTAATCCTTGATCCGTTCCTATCCAAAGATTTTTTTGGGAATCTTCATATACGACCCAAGCAGAATCGCTTGCAAGTCCATAAGAGGAATCGTATGAAGAAAATTTGGTGTCTCTGAACCTGTTTAAACCCCCGCCGAAAGTTCCAACCCATAAACTTCCTTCTCTGTCTTCATAAATTGACCAGACAGTGTTGTCTGAAAGACCATCTTTGATTCCGTAAGAGTCTATAATTCCATCTCTTATTCTTGCTAAACCTCCGGGTTGAAATCCAACCCAGAGATTTCCATCTTTATCTTCATAAATAGCGGTAACATTCAAACCGGGAAGTTTTTTCGAAAATTGGCAAGGCAGAATCTTTCCCTTTTTTATAGAGCAAATCCCTCCTCCCATAGTCCCTACATATAAAATCCCTTCTCGAGATTCAAAGAGCGAAGAGATGTGGTTGTGGGGAAGCCCTTCTTTAATTGAAAATGTTTCTATCTTTTCATCTTCAAATTTTACAAGCCCGTTTTGCGTTCCTGCCCAAATTGCTCCTCCATGTGTTTCAACAATTGATGTTATTCTGTCACCCGGCATTCCCTCTTTTTTAGTAAAAGATTTCCATTTGCCATCTTTAAAACAATTCAGCCCATAGTTGGTCGCCGCCCAAATCTGTCCTTTTGAATCAATAAGTATATTGTTGCAATTTTGACTTGAAAGCCCCTCATTTTTCCCTATAATCTCAAATTTTCCGTCTTTAAACTTCTGAATGCCGTTGTATGTTGACATCCAAAGAACACCATTTGAATCTTCAAAAAAGGAACTGATGTCTTCAGAGCCAAATTGAACAAAACGAATTCCATCAAATCTGACAAGCCCTTCTTGAGTTCCAAGCCAAAGGTATCCGTCTTTTGACTGATAAATTGCCTGCACAGAGGCTTGGGGGAGTGAGGTTTCTGTCGTCCAAGTGTCGTGGGTATATTCGCTTATCTTCTTTTCCGGTGACAAAGAAAAATTTTTCAAAAAGACGAATGTAAAAATAACAGAAATTATTAAAATTTTATTAAGAGAAAAGGACTTTTTTTTATCCATTCAAACCCTTTGCAAAATAATATTTTTTCACACATTTATTTGTCAGTCAAATTTAATATGCGACAAAATTTAATTAATTGAATTTTCTAATTGCTGACTTTTGAAAACTTCAAAAGCGCAGGAAAGGGCTTGTTTGTTCTCTTTTACATCATGAACGCGAAAAATTGTCGCCCCCTTTAACAAAGCGCAAACATTGAGCGCGATTGTACCGGGAAGTCTTTCTTCAACCATTGCGCCGGTTATATTGCCTATTACGCTTTTTCTTGAAACTCCAATCAGAACCTTATAATTTAACTGGGCAAATTTATCAAGGTTTGATATAAGTTTGATATTGTCCTCTGCCTTTTTCCCAAAGCCAATTCCGGGGTCTATAATTATTTTTTCTTTTTCAATCCCCTTTTTTCTTGCATTTTCTATAAAAAATAAAATCTCGTTTTTTACCTCGCAGACAACATCATCGTATCGGGGGTTAACCTGCATATCTTTCGGGGTTCCCCTCATATGCATCAAAACAAGAAATTTTTTGCTTTTAGCAACAATGTCAAGAAGTTCAGGTTCGTTCCTTCCCGCCGAAACATCATTAATCATCTCTGCGCCAAGTTCAACAGCAATTTTCGCCACTTCGGCTTTTTGAGTGTCAACAGAAATGGGAATATCATAACCGCTATCTTTCAGTGCGAACAAAACCTTCTCTATTCTTTCTTTCTCTTCATTGAGTGGCATACCCTCTGAAAACGGTCTTGTTGATTCTGCACCGATGTCTAAAATGTCTGCGCCCTCCTCTTTGATTTGAAAAGCCCTTTCAATGGCTTTTTCAAGAATAAAAAATTTTCCTCCGTCATAAAAAGAATCTCTGGTTATATTGAGAATTCCCATCAATAGAAAAGGTTTTGTTTTTAATATTTGTTCAAGTGAACTCTCTTTCACCGTGTTTTTTCGTCTGTCTCTTTCTTTTGATTAGAGATTTCATCAACAACTTTTCCTGATTCTTGGCTGAGGGGCTCATCTTTTCTTTTCTCTACAAAAGTAACGCCCTTGATTTTTTTGCCGGTAATTTCTTCAAGCTCCTCTTTGTCAAGAACTTCTTTTTCTTTTAAAGCAGCAACAATTTTTTCCATTATATCGGAATTTTCAGTAAGAATTTTCTTGGCGGTGTCGTATGCGTTTTGAATTAGTCTTTTGATTTCATTATCTATTTCTTCCGCTGTTTTTTCTGAATAGATGCTTTTCGTGGTTCCTTCCCAAATATTTGCAAAAGCAGCTTTTTCCGTTTTGAGACTAAGCAATCCAACCTTTTCGCTCATTCCCCAAACCGTAACCATATTCCTCGCTATTTCTGTCGCTCTTTCAAGGTCGTTCCCCGCCCCGGTTGTTATGTTTTTGAGGAATAACTCTTCTGCGGTTCTTCCGCCAAGCAAAACAGCAAGTTCCGCTTCAAGATATCCTTTGCTGTAATTATATTTATCATCAAGAGGAAGCTGCTGTGTTACTCCGAGAGCCATTCCTCTCGGGACAATTGAGATTTTATGAACTGGATCTGCCTCATCAAGATTGAGCGCTACAACAGCGTGACCTGCTTCATGGTAAGCGACAACTTTTTTGTCGTCTTCGGAAAGGATCATTGATTTTCTTTCCATTCCAAGAAGAACTTTGTCCTTTGCGTAGTCAAAATCTTCTATGTCAACTTGGCTTTTGTTGAGCCGAGCCGCTCTTAACGCCGCTTCATTTGCAAGGTTAGCAAGGTCTGCTCCCGAAAAGCCCGGCGTCCCCCTTGCTATCAAAACAGTGTCAACATCAGGAGAAACTTTTATGTTTCTCAAATGAACTTTAAGTATTTCTTCTCTTCCCCTCAAATCAGGTCTTGGAATAACTATTCTTCTGTCAAATCTTCCAGGTCTTAAAAGAGCGGGATCAAGAACATCAGGTCTGTTTGTTGCGGCTATGATTATTACTCCCTGATTTGATTCAAATCCATCCATTTCAACAAGAAGTTGGTTTAATGTTTGCTCCCTTTCTTCGTGTCCTCCTCCGCTTATTCCAACTCCTCTGTGTCTTCCAACTGCGTCAATTTCATCAATAAAAATTATGCAGGGAGAATTTTTCTTCGCCTGCTCAAACATATCTCTCACCCTGCTTGCCCCTACGCCAACAAACAATTCAACAAACTCAGAGCCGGAGATTGAGAAAAATGGGACTCCTGCTTCTCCCGCTATCGCCTTAGCAAGGAGGGTCTTGCCCGTTCCGGGCGGTCCCATAAGAAGAACGCCTTTGGGAATTTTCCCCCCAAGTGCTTCAAACTTCTTGGGGTTTTTTAAAAATTCAATTATTTCGGTCACTTCTTCTTCAACTTCATCCATCCCTGCAACATCGTCAAAGGTTACCCTGTTTTTGTCCGATGAGACCATTCTTGCCTTTGACTTGCCAAAAGTAAGCGCTTTGTTTCCGCCTGATTGCATTTGTCTTAAAAAAACAAACCAGAAAACAACCATCAGAATTACCGGAAGAAGATATAAAAAGATTATGAAATACTGTCCGGAAGAACTTTCGGAGGCTTCTACATTCACCCCTTTTTTGACAAGTTCGGTTGAGAAGTTCTGCAAATCAGGAGGCAGTGTCAATGTGTATTTTTTTGCTCCTTCGTAGGGAGTTTTCAACTCTCCTTTGACCGTTGTTCCTTTTATGACTGCAGTTTTAACCTGCCCTGCATCCGCAAGCTCAGAAAATTTTGAAAAAGAAAGTTCAACCTCTTTTTCAAAATTCTTTTTTATCAAACCAAAAGCGACAAAAAAGACAATAAAAATTAAAACTATAATAAGAACTGATTTTAGTTGTTCATTCAATTTCAACTCCTTTACGGTTCAACCCATGTTAGATATGGAAGATTTCTGTAACTTTCCTCATAGTCAAGTCCGTACCCGACAATAAATCTGTTGGGAACAGCGAATCCTCTGTAATGTATAGGCACATCAATTTTTCTTGCCTCCGGTTTATCCAAAAGAGTGCACACTTTTATTGATTTTGTTCCTTTTTCCGTTTCAAGGTGTTTTATGAGGTAATCAATTGTGATCCCGGTGTCCACAATATCTTCAATTACAAGAACATCTTTGCCGTCAAGTTTCATTTCCGTTGTAAACTTTATTTCCGCGTGCTTTCCATCCACCATACTTTTCATCTCAATTAATGCAATTTTTACATCACCTCTTATTTTTCTCATAAGGTCTGCAAGAAAAGGGATGCACCCCTTCAAAATCCCACAAAGAACAAATTCTTTCCCTTCGTAATCCGTTTCAATCTGTCTGGCAAGTTCTAAAACTCTTTGTTGAATCTGTTTCTCAGTAAAAAGTATTCCGCTTGCAAGTTTCATCATCTTACAGCTCCTATTCTCTTCTGTTTCAAACAAACAGAAGTGTCCTCTCTTTCCGCGCACAGCCCTTTTGGAAGGGGAACGAAAGCCCCCTTTTTAGCGGTTATCAGATTTGCAATTCCTTCAAAATGTCTTTTTGAAAAACCTCTTAAATCTCCGTTAATCGCTTTAACTCCTGCTCTAAAAACATCAATCGCCTCTTTCCTTGAAAGAACGGCAAGACATCTCAAAGGATAATATAGTGAATTGCCATCCCTTTTTGCAATAGAGGGGTAATTTCCTTCCGAATCGTCTTTTATTTGAGAAAGGTTGAAAAGCCCTTCCACAAAGGAGGGCAATTCTTTTTCTATTACAGGCATCAAATTCATTCTAACTTTGTTTCTTAAAAATCTTGTCTCCTTGTTTGAAGAATCTTCAACAAATTCAATACCGCATTCATTGGCAGCATTTCTCAATTCAAAAGCCCTCAAAGAAAGGCAGGGGCGGATAATTTTGTTGTTTAAAATTTTAGAAATTCCTTTCAATCCTTCTATTCCGGTCCCCCTTGCGATTCTTAAAATAATAGTCTCCGCTTGATCATCCATCGTGTGCGCCGTTGCTATAAAATCGAATCCTATCTTTTTTCTGCATCTTTCAAGAAGATTATATCTTTCTTTTCTCGCCCATTCTTCAACGCTTTCTCCTTTTTTCGGCTTTGTGTTCGCTTTGAAAGAATAAAAGGGAAGGTTCAACTTTTTTGCTATTTGGGAGCACATTTTTTCATCTCTTTCGCTTTCTTTTCCCCTTAACTTGTGGTTAATATGACAAAGGGCTAACTCAACTTTGGGGCGAGGGAAAGCGGAAAGAAAAAGGGCTGCCATTCCCGCAGAATCTCCGCCTCCAGAATAGGCGAGAACAATTTTGCACCCGTCTCCAATTGGAAGATTTTTTATCCATTTTCGAAATTTCCTCAAGGAAGGATGGTGGCGGTGCAGGGATTTGAACCCCGGACACAACGGATATGAGCCGTTTGCTCTGACCACCTGAGCTACACCGCCTTCAGAAAAATAATAAGGTTTTCTTTCACTTTTGTCAACCATACCTTTGTTTGAACAACTTTCCTTGAAATGAATTTCTTTCCTTAAGAATTTTTACTATTTCGTTTCTAACATTGTTTTTGTCAAGACACCATTTTGGAGCAATTAGTATTCCTTCTTCCCTTTCGCCAGTTATTCTGTGGATCACTGTTTCTGGAGGCATCATTTCAATAAATGTGGCAGCAATGTTGGCGTATTGATTCAATTCAAGAAGTTTTATTTTTCCATCATAAAACCATTTTTCGAAAAATGATCCTTTTACAATATGCAACGGGTGAAGTTTTACTCCCCAAGGCATCAATTTTGAACATTCTTCAAAACTTTCAAAAATAATTTCTTCTGTTTCGCCGGGAAGTCCAGCAATAAGGTGCAAAACGGTTTTTATATTTTTTCCCTTCAATTTATAAACTGCTTCAACTGTTATGCTGTGGCTATACCCCCTGTTGCAAAGCTCAAGAGTCTTATCATTTTTTGTCTGCATTCCTATCTCAACCCATAAAAATTTTTCTTTGCTCAGATGAGACAAGAGTTCAATATTTTCATCGTTGAGACAGTCAGCTCTTGTTCCGATTGCAAGCCCCAAAACGCCATTTATTTCAAGCGCTGCTCTGTAAAACTCGTTTAGTTCTTTAACTTCTCGGTATGTGTTGGAAAAAGACTGAAAATATGCGATGCTACCCTTAAATCCTTTTTGAAGAAGTCTCTTTGTTTCTTCCTCAAGTTTCTGCCTCCACAATTTGGGATCATTTCCGCTTCCTGATCCTTTTGGGTCACACCAAAAACATCCTCCTTCCCTTTCCTTTCCCTTCCTGTTCGGACAGGAAAATCCAGCGTCAATAGATATTTTTCTTACTTTTCCGCCGAAATGCTCTTTTAGAAAAGATGAAAGGTTGTAATATGGCAATCCGTTTTTTTCATTTACCTTTAATTCAATCATTTCTTGGAAGTGTCAGATTTTTCAGACGGCTCTTTAGGCGCAAAAATTTCTGTCATTCGTTGTTTAAAACTCTCTTTTAAACCAAGGATTTTGAAAGCTTCGTCTTGTCTCGGATCAGGAAACTTTTCTCCCGGAAGAAGATTCTCAGCGTTTTCAAC
>JAAZNT010000330.1 GCA_012798145.1 Thermoanaerobaculaceae bacterium
GAGCGAACTTGTCGGCGGCTACCACACAGAGTACTCAGGATTGCGCTTTGCGATGTTTTTTATGGGCGAATACGCCAATATGATTACAGCATCAGCTTTGATTGTTTTGTTGTTTTTTGGAGGTTGGAATCTTCCTTTTGTAAAATATGAAATTTTTGGTTCCATTTTTGGAGGAATTATTTCTTCTTTTGTTTTTTGTATTAAAACAGCATTTTTTGTCTTCTTTTTTATCTGGGTTAGATGGACGCTTCCAAGATTCAGATATGACCAAATAATGGGCTTAATGTGGAAAAAGCTTCTGCCTATTGGCTTTGTTTATCTTGTAATTGTTGGGTTTTATTACATGATTGTGGGAGCAAAAGGATGATTGTTAAAAGGCCTGTTTTGAAATGGTGGGAAAAGATTTATCTTCCGACTATTTTAGACGGGCTTATTACAACTTTCAAACATCTATTTAAAAAAAGAGTTACAGTTCAGTATCCTGAAGAAAAGTGGGTGCCTCCGCCGAAATTCCGGGGCGCTCCTGTTCTTCTTACTGGTCTTGACGGAAGAGAGAAATGCACCTCCTGCAAACTCTGTATGTTTATATGTCCTCCGCAGGCGATAAGAATTGTAGCGGGAGAGACAGAACATCCCATAGAAAAGTACCCCAAAGAATTTTATATTGACTTTGGGCTTTGCATTTTTTGCGGATATTGCGAGGAAGTTTGTCCCTGTGAGGCTATATGGCTTAAACATAAATATGAAATGGCAGATTTTGACAGAACCAATTTGATTTTTGACAAGGAAAAACTGCTTGAGATGGGAAGAGAAGAGCCGTATCTGAAGGGAAAAGAAAAACCTCTGAAGAAAGGGTGAGAAAATGATTTTAACGGGGCTATTTTTTGCTTTTGCCTTAATCGCTTTTGTTTCATCGCTTTATTTGGTTTTCCACCCTAAAACCATCCCTGCTTCTTTGGGTATGGTGGGAAGCATGGTGGCAATAGGAATGATTTATGCTCTTCTCAGGTTTCCTTTTTTCGCTTTTATCCAGATAATTTTATACGCTGGCGCAGTTATGGTAATGGTTGTTTATCTTGTAATGTCACAGGGGTTTGAGGAAATTGGAAAAGAAGCTTCATTATCTCAAACAATAGGAGCCTATGTGATTTCTGTCCTTTTTCTCTTCTCATTTTCACGAGTTGTTTCAAAATCTCTTCTTCCAGCTTGGGAAAAAGCGGAGAAAGGTTTCGGGTCAATCAGGGAAATCGGGCTCAATCTTGTCAAAGATTATGCTGTGCCTTTTGAAATACTATCAATCATTCTGGTCGCCGCAATGGCGGGAAGCGTTCTGCTTTCGAAAAGGAGTCTTAAATGAATATAACTCCATATCTTCTGCTTGCGGGATTCCTATTTTCAATTGGCTTGATTGGAGTGCTGACAAGAAGGTCAATAATTCTTGTTTTTCTTTCTGCAGAATTGATGCTTAATTCTTGTAACATAGTTTTTTTGGCATTCTCAAGAATTTTGCAAAATTATGAAGGGGCTATAATGGTTTTGTTTGTCCTTGCTCTTTCTGCAGCAGAAGCGGCTGTCGGAACAGCGATTGTAGTTTCTTTCATAAGAAAAACTGGCAGTTCAGAAATTGATTCAGCAAACCTTATGAGGTGGTAGGAAGAAAGATGGACATCTTTTTTCTTTTGCAAAAAACTATTTTGGGAGAAGAATTAGAAAATGCTTAAAATTATTAAGATGAGATACTTTTGGGAATTGGTTTGTTTATTGTTGTTTTTGGCTTCTTGTTCTTCAAAGGATTCTAATTTTTATCAGGGTTACATTGAAGGGGAATATGTTTTCGTTTCTTCGCCTGTTTCCGGGACGCTTGAAAAACTAAATGTAAAAAGGGGAGACGAGGTAAAAAAGGGCGACCTTCTCTTTGTTTTTGAGAGCGATTTGGAAAGGTCTTCAAGGGAAGAAGCGGAATGGAAGTTAAAGCAGTCGCAAAAACTTCTCGAAGACGCTGAAAAAGGCAAAAGGCCTTCGGAGATTGAAGCGCTTATAGCCCAACTGAACGAAGCAAAAAGCGCAAAAGAACTTGCAGAAAAAGAATATCTGCGGATAAAGAATTTGTTTGAATCTAAATTTGTTTCTCAAAACGAATTGGACAGGGCGTCTTCGGCATTTTTGCAAAGCAAAGAAAAAGTGGCGAGATTAGAAGCGGAACTTAAAACAGCGAAACTTGGACTGAGAAAAGACCAAGTAGAAGCGTATCAGGCAAACAAGATGGCAGCGGAAGCAGTTTTAAAGCAAAAAGAATGGACGCTCTCTA
>JAAZNT010000331.1 GCA_012798145.1 Thermoanaerobaculaceae bacterium
CCAGAGTAACATACAAATCAGCGCCTCTGACTTCGCTTTTGGCGTCTTTTATCGCCTCAACCTCGGCGTGGCTTTTTCCGAAACCGCTGTAAAACCCCTTTCCAACAATTTTTCCTTCCTTCACAACAACCGCGCCGACGCAAGGGTTGGGGTGCGCTTTCCCTTCGCTTTTCTTTGCGAGGCAAATTGCTTCTTTCATAAACTCTTCAGAAGGAAAAAATTTATTCATCAATCAAAAAGCCCTTCGGCGTATTCTTTGGGGTCAAAAGGCACAAGGTCGTCAACTTTTTCTCCAACCCCGACATAACTTATCGGAATCCTTAACTCATCAACAATTGAAACCGCTATTCCCCCTTTTGCCGTCCCATCAAGTTTCGTCAGAATAAGGTCTGTCACTTTAATTTTTGAAACAAATTCCTTCGCTTGATTTAAGCCGTTCTGCCCTGTAGTGGCGTCAAGGACAAGAGTCGTTTGGTGCGGAGCGCCGGGCAGCGCTTTACCTGCAACTCTTGATATTTTCTGAAGTTCTTCCATCAGATTGTGCTTTGTATGAAGCCGTCCTGCAGTGTCAATCAAACAAAAATCGTAACCTTTCGCTTTCGCTTTTGAAACCGCGTCAAAAGCGACCGCTGCCGGGTCTGCGCCCTCTTGCTGCTTCACGATCTCTGTTCCGCTTCTTTCAGCCCATATTTCAAGCTGTTCCGATGCCGCCGCCCTGAAAGTATCACAGGCGGCGATTATCCCTTTTTCTCCATTTTCTTTTCTTTTTTTTGCTATTTTGCCTATTGTTGTTGTTTTGCCTACTCCGTTGACTCCCACGAAGATATGAATATATGGCTTTTCGTTTCCGTTTTGAACTTCCTGAACGCCCAACAGGATATCTTTTATTCTGTTTTTAAGCGCCTGCTTCGGGTCTTCCTCTTTGAAAATATCCTTCAAAAGTTTTTGAACTGTGTTCAAGCCGATGTCGGCAAGGATCAAAGTTCCTTCAAGTTCATCAACGCTTTTTTTTATTTCCTTTTTATCTTTGAAAATAGATTCTACTGCTTTTCCAAAGGTTTCCCTTGTTTTTATCAATCCTTGTCTTATTTTTCCAAACATTTTATTTCCTATTCAACAGGAAGTTTTGAAAGAACTTCCTTTGCTTTTAATCCGTATTGCCCTTCCGGAGAAATTTTTATCACTTTGAGAAATGCGGCTCTTCCCTCTTCAATTTTGTTGAGTTTTACAAGACTTTCTCCAAGGCAGTAGTAAATTTCAGGACCGTCAGATTGTATAGCGCTGTAATATCCCTCAATAAGATCCGCCGCCTTTTGATAATCTGCGTAAGCGGAAAGATAATCTCCTTTGTGCAGCGCCACTTTCCCAAGTTTGGAATAAACTCTGTAATCGTTTGGGTTCTCTTCAACCGCTTTTCTCAAAGCATTTTCGGCATCCTCGTAATTATTTTCTTCAAGGTAAATCAGACCAATGTTGTAATAGGCGTTGAATTTTGAGACCATCCCTTCGGTGTTGATTATCTCCCTGAACTTTGCCTTTGCCTCATCATATCTTTTGAGATTTAAAAGAGCAATGCCCTGAGCGTTCAAAATGTCCATTCTTGCTTGAAGTTCCCCCTCTTCCTGACTCATAGCTTTATTGAGCCATGCGAGCGCTTTTTCATACCTTTTTTCGCCAAGATAGTAAACTCCTTTGGTATATGAATATTTTGCGTGCGGTTCAATTTTCATTGCAAGGTCAACATAGTGGTGCGCCGCTGGCATATTTCTCGCCCCTGCGTATTCAAGAGATAAATTGTACGCAACTTCGCTGTTTTTTATGTTGTCATCTCCGGGGAGAGGTCTGAATGTGTCTTCATCCGCCGCTGTCAATGAACCCGCTCCCTTTGAAGGCATTCTTGTTTCTTTTGTAGCGCAGGACAGAAAGAAAAAAGCAATCAAGAAAACCCAAACTAATTTTTTCATTCTAACACCTCATAAGCGGTAAGAGTTTTTGATATTCCTTTTACTTGAATATCTTTTATTTCTTCCGTCTTAAA
>JAAZNT010000332.1 GCA_012798145.1 Thermoanaerobaculaceae bacterium
GATTTGCGAGAGTAATTCACCTGAAAAAAGGTCTCTGTTTATCGAAAACATTTTCAGATAAAAAAACGACATTCTTTCAACATCAAGTTTGTCCGCTTCGTTGTTGCATATCCAACAGTCTTCAAGTTCGCCACTTTTAGCGACGGTAAAATGATCCGAGCAGGCGGAGTAATCTGGAGTGAATTTTATCCCTTCAATAGAAGTTAGATAGTATCCAAGGTCAAGATTAATTCCACCATCGTGACTTCCTCCCGGATGTCTTCCAACTGGCGTAGGTTCCCAATCAACTGGAGTGTCTCCATTTTCTGCACACCCGTCAAAAATCAAAAGAGGATATTTGCTTGCTCCAAATTCTTGCTCTGTTTCAAAGGCGCAGATTTTCACCAGAGCGACTAAATGTTTTTGAGCCCATCTGAACTCAAGCGTTCCATCTGATCCGCCTTCTGAATCCTTCGGAAGAACTGAATAACCGCACCCTTTTGTTGGTTCATCAAAAAGAAAAAATGTATTTGGAGAATATTTTTTGTGTCTATTAACTCCATCAGAACAGTAGAAGTTCAATAAAAAGAAAAAAGAAATTAAGAGGGTAAAAAATTTTATTCCTGTTCTCATTATATCCTCCTAAAAATTATCTCAGCATATTTCTATGTTTCTCTCAAAGCTTGAGCGGGCTTTAGTTTTGTGCTTCTTATTGCGGGAATGAATCCAGCAGAAACACCTATCACGAGGGCAAACAAAATACCTTCAAGCAGAAGTTTTAAAGAAATGTCAAATGAGAATGCAACTTGTGAAAAAGATTGAAAATTCAAAGTGCTTGCAGAAAAGTTGTCAAGAGGAAGCGAAATCAAACAGCCCAAAATCCCTCCTGACAGTGAAAGAATAAAACTTTCAAAGAGAATTGTTCCAATAACACTTTCCTGAGAAAAACCTATTGCCCTCAAAGTCGCCAATTCTTTTACTCTTGAAGCAAAAGAAGTGTATATTGTGTTGAAAGCGGCAAAAACAGCGCCAACAGCCATTACAGCAGCGACAAGAAATCCAAGAACTCTAATCAATGTGGTCACTACCCGCGATTGCTCTTCAAAAAATGATTTTTCCGTTTTTGCGTCAAAGTTAAGTCGAGGGTCTTTGTCAATCATTTCTTTGAATTTCAAAAAGTCGTTTTTGCTGTTCAACTTGACAAACATCGTTGAAAATACATTCAATGGTCTTTTGTATGTTTCTTGCAAAAGTTTTAAATCACACCATATTTCTGATTCATAAAGTGAGCCGCCGCTTTCCATTATTCCCGAAACCTTGAATTTTCTTCCTCCAAGATTTATTTCTTTGCCAAGTTCTAATCCTTCATACATATTTGCAGCATTTTTTCCCACAACAAACTCGTACATCCCTTCATTAAAAAATCTTCCCTTTATTATTTTGACCTGAGGATGAACTTTCAGCGCTGAAGGAAGAACCCCTCTCACTTGCCCGAGAGCGTTTGTTTTTGTGGATTTGTGAAAGAAAGGCGCCACTACTACAACTTCAGGGCTCACTAAAGGGTTTCCTTCAGAGTCCCTTTTGATGAACATTATGTCGCCAACCGCTTTGTACTGTTCTTTTGAAATAATGCTCATCATTTCAGCGGAAGAGCCTTTTCGCAAAATTATCACATTGTCCTCAGACCCTGTGCTTTTGAGCATTTTGTTAAAGCCGTTTGCCATCGCCATTACTACTATAAAAACGCACACGACCCCCGCGATGCACAATATCGCTATTGCTGAAGATGACTTTCTTGCCTTTATGCTGTTTAAACTATAGGTGTATGGAACAGGCATCAGATTCTCCCGAGAGCATCAACAATTTTCAATTTGTAAACCCTATACGCAGGCAGTGCGCCAGAAAGAAAACCAAAAAATATGATAAGAAACATTCCTAAAGCAAATTGGTTTGATGAGACATAGAAGGCGGGAAGAAAACCGCCAGTAGGGTCTCCTTTTAATGTAAATAATTTGGCTGTTAACATTCCAAGTAAACCGCCCGAAAGCGAATAAAATAAACTTTCAGAGATTGTAAGGAAATATAAGAGTTTATCTGAAAAACCTATTGTCTTTAAAACAGCAATTTCTCCGCTTCTTTCTCTTACGGAAATTTCCATTGTGTTTGAAGTAACAAGAAGAAGGGTAACAAACACTATTGCCCCGATGCTCAATATTATTAGTTCAATGTTTCCGATCTGTTTTACAAAGCCGAGAGCGAAAGCTTTTTCTGTGTCGGTTTTGGTTTCGTAAGATGAATTTGAAAATTTTCTGTCAATTTCCTTCGAAACGGAATAGGTTAAGTCGGGACTTTTTGTTTCAACTATATACCAGCCAACCATTCCTTTTCCCCAAGCCCTTCTCTCTTCAAGATAGGAGGCGTGAAAAAGGAATTGGGTCAAATCGTCTTCCGGTTTTGTTCCAGTATAAATTGCTCTGAGGTTGAATTCCCAGACTCCGCCCCAAATTGAAGCTATTATCGGAATCCTGTCTCCAATTTTAAATCCGTATTTTTCGGCTGTTTTTTTCCCGATTACGCATCCCTGTCTGTCTTTCAAAAAATTGAGGAATTGATTTTTATCAACTTTGAACTCTTTATAAACATCAAAATAAGTTTCTGAATCCACTGCCATTTGCGCGAAGAAGTTTTTAGGGTCTTGATAATATCCTCCAAACCAAGAGGCAAAAGTGACATTTTTGCCCCCGCTTATTTGAGCGATTTTTTCTTTGTATGAAAGAGGAAGGGGCATTATGAGGGATGTCTTGTTTGCGACAACGAGACGGTTTGCTCCGGCGACATCGACTCCTTGGTGGAAAGCTGATTGAATTGCAGCGAGAAGTCCAAAGAGAAGGAAAGCGGCAAAATAAGAACCTAAAGTAAGAAAGGTCCTTATCTTTTTCCTCTTGATGTTTGCTTTCAGTAAAAAAAGATATTTCACTTTACAGTCTTTCCTTCTATTAAAACCCCCTTTTCAAGATGAAGAATTGTGTCTGCTGCTTCGGCGGCTTTGGGATCGTGAGTAACCATCAATACTGTTATGTTGAGTTGTTCTGAAAGATTTTTCAAAAGAGTCATAACCTCATCACCGCTTTTTCTATCAAGGTCTCCAGTAGGTTCGTCGCAAAGAAGAAATAGGGGATTAGAAACGATAGCCCTTGCTATTGAGACTCTTTGTTGCTGTCCTCCCGACAACTGAGAGGGGTAATGGTCTTTTCTGTCAACTATGTTTGTGAGTTCAAGCGCAGCCATAATGTGCTCTTCTCTCTCTTTTTTACTAAGGGAAGTCAAAAGGAGAGGAATTTCAACATTTTGGTATGCTGTTAAAACAGGAAGGAGATTATACATTTGAAAGACAAAGCCCACATTTTCAGCCCTCCACTGGGCGAGCATATTCTCTGAAAGAGAAGTTATCTCAATATCGTTTGCTACAATGCTTCCTCTTGTTGGTTTGTCAAGTCCGCCGAGAAGATTTAGCAAAGTTGTCTTGCCTGAGCCGGAAGGTCCCATAAAAGCGATGAATTCTCCCTTCTCAACATCAAGGTTGAGTCCCGAAAGACAATGTATTTCCTCTTCTCCCCTTGTATAAATCTTATCAAGGTTTCTTGCTTGTATTAAACTGCGGGCGCCGTTTTTTCCATTAACATTTACCAAAGTTCACTCCATAATTTTTGCTTTTGCTTTTGTCCTGTCCTTTATATTTTCAGGAGGGTTTAACGCAATTAGTTCGCCTTCTTTGAGACCTGCGAGAATCTGAATCTCGCTCTCTGTTTCTTCGCCTGTTTTTAATTCCCTTTTTTCCAGCCGTCCGTCATTAAAGATAAATGAGAAAGATTTTTCTCCCTCCTCAACAAGCGATGATTTAGGAATGAAAATGCCGTTTAAATCTTTTCCTTCTTCAAGAAAACTCACTCTTATCCCCATATCCGGAAGAATTTTTGGGTCTGATTTGTCAAATGTTATTCTGACTTTTACAGTCGCCTTCTGTCTATCGGCAGAAGGGATTACGGTTCTAACTTTGCCTGAGAATTTTATATTGGGGTAAGCGTCAAGTACTGCCAAAACCTTCTGGTTTTCAAAAATCTTGGATAGACTTGATTCACTCACATCAACTTCAATTTCAAGAGATTTCATATCAACAATTGTAATAATACCTGTTCTTGTAAAACCGCCCCCCGCCGAGAATGGCGAAACCATTTCCCCCGGCTGGGCGTCTTTGGAAATTACAACTCCGTCAAAGGGCGCTGTGACTTTGCAATTTTCAAGGTCTCTTTCGGCTACTTTCACAGCAGCTTCCGCCTCTTCAATTGCTTTAAGTTGCGATTCATATTGCCCTTTAAGGTAAATGAAGTCAGAATTAAGTTTGTCAAACGATTGTTCATCAAGGAAACCA